>DATHEW010000445.1:0-2096 GCA_035318425.1 Candidatus Acidiferrum sp.
AAAGACAAAATGGATTTGTGTGATGGATGTGACCAGCGGTCGGAGGGGAGAGATTACGAAGAAGATTAAGAATAGGATTACAAGATGTCCATGCGACCGCTCGTGTTCGTAATCGTATTCTTAATCCTGCTCCTCAGCTCGCGTGGCGCTTTTTCGGGGCTGAGATTTTTTTGATCAGGTCACGAACGGGAGCGAGGTCCGGGTCGTTCAACGCCATTTGAATCAACTCAGTCGGGTTACCAATCGCCAGCGCGCGCTCGAACCACGCCATCGTCTCCGTACCGCCGCGCTGCAACTGGCAGGTGTAACACGCGAGGTTGTATGGAATAGTCGGCTCCTCCGGAAACCGCGAAGCGACCGGTGCCATCAGGTTGAATGCGCGTAGCAATCCGCCATCGCTCGCGCGTCTCACGGCATACGCGTGGTGCAACCAGCTCGAAGCGCGCTCTGCTGCGATCATAATCAGTTTGCTGCTCGCCAGCATCGCGGCGCTCCAATCCTTCATGTCCGCATGGATCATCCAGCGGACCTCCAGCACGTCGGCGTTGTCCTCGGCGTCGGTGGGAAGTTGCGCCAGTTCATCGAGTGCATCGCGGGGCAGGCCGAGTTCCAGCCAGCCGAGCGCGGCACGCAGCGTCTGCAGGTGAATGTTGGTTGGCGCAACGGGCACGTCGCAATTTATCCAGAGCAAGAGGACGGCGCAACTGGATGCATCTCGACACTGTTCTTGTTAGTGGGACAGCCGCCCTCGGCTGTCACCGTCCTGCGGGTGCCCCGCCCGCAGTCCCCGACAGCCGAGAGCGCCGGTCCCCTACTTAAAACAGTGTCGAGATGCGCCCGCGCAACTTGTCCGCCAATTCACCGCTCGCTTCGACGGTTGCCTTGCGTTTAATTCCTCCCGCTCATGGAAAAAGTTTTCGCGTATCTCAAGGAGAACGAAGGGAAGTTCGTGCAACAGCTTTCCGACTACGTTCGATTCCCCAGCGTCTCCGCGCAGCCGCAGCACGCCGCCGACATGAACAAGTGCGCCAAGTGGCTTCGCGATCAGTGCCGTGCCATCGGCCTCGACGCGGAACTGCACGCGACGGCGGGCCATCCAATCCTGACCGCGCGCACGCCGCGGCGTCCCGGTCGCAAGCATTTCATGGTGTACGGCCATTACGATGTGCAGCCGCCGGAGCCGTTCGAGTTGTGGAAGACGCCGCCATTCGAACCCCACATCGAGGGCCGATCAATGTTTGGCCGTGGCGCCAGTGACAACAAGGGACAGAACCTCGCTCATCTCAAAGCGGTCGAAGCGTATTCGCAGACGAATACCGAATTGCCCGTCGATCTCACGTTCGTGATCGAGGGAGAGGAGGAAGTGGGCAGCAGCAACCTCGCTGGATTTTTGCGGACGCATCGCGACGAGTTGAAGTGCGACGCGATCGTGATTTCCGACACCGGCATGCCGAGCAAGAAGCTTCCGGCGCTCACTTACGCGCTACGTGGCATCACGGCTTTGGAGATCAAGCTCACCGGGCCGGCGCGCGATCTGCACTCGGGAATTTTTGGCGGCTCCGTGGAGAATCCGGCGATGGCGCTTTGCCGTTTGCTGGCGCAAATCCACGACAAGAACGGGCGCGTCGCTGTGCCCGGATTCTACGATGACGTGACGCCACTCTCGAAGTTTGAGCGCGAAGAATTTCGCAAGCTGCCGTTCACGCCTGAGCAGTACCGGAAGCTCCTCGGCGTTTCCGCGTTGTCCGGAGAGAAGGGTTTCACCCATCACGAACAACGGAGCGCACGGCCTACCTTCGAGATCAACGGATTGACCAGCGGGTACCAGGGCGCGGGCAGCAAAACGATCGTGCCCTCATGGGCCAGCGCGAAGATCACCATGCGGCTTGTGCCGGACCAGAAGCCCGCGCGCATTCAAAAGCTGGTGCAGGCGCATTTGAAGAAGCTCTGTCCGCCCACGGTGAAGCTCGAGGTCAAGGCTGGTCATGGCGGTGATCCTTACATCGTGTCGCCCACGAGCGCGATGGCGATGGCCTCGATGCGCGCGCTCAAGAAAGGATTTGGCGCCGAGCCGATCGCGATGCGGGAAGGCGGTT
>DATHEW010000446.1:0-8317 GCA_035318425.1 Candidatus Acidiferrum sp.
AACGGTGACGTGGCGCTCGACAAAACGAACAGCTTCGAGAGCGGCGTTCACGCCATCTTCACCGCATCCGGCGCGCGCAAGGTCGACTCATGGGGCACGATCGCCGCGTGGGCATGGGGCGCGAGCCGTTGTCTCGATTACCTGGAAACCGATCGCGCGTTGGACGCGAAACATGTCGCAGTCGTCGGTCATTCGCGCGGAGGCAAGACTTCGCTCTGGGCCGCTGGTGAGGACGAACGCTTTGCGATGGCAGTGAGCAACGAATCCGGCAGCACCGGCGCGGCGATCGCACGCAATAAACAAGGCGAACAAATCGCGAACATCAACAAAGGCTTTCCGTATTGGTTCTGCGCCAATTACAAAAAATTCAACGGGCGCGAAGATGAATTGCCCGTCGATCAACATGAGTTGCTTGCGCTGATCGCACCTCGTTTGCTCTACGTCGCCAGCGCGATCGACGACAAATGGTCCGATCCGAACAACGAGTTTCTGGCTACCGTTCACGCCACCCCGGTTTACGAGTTGCTCGGACGGAAAGGGATCGGCGCGACCGAGTTTCCGAAGCTCGATGCCCCGATTCAGACGGGCGACATCGCGTATCACGTCCGCACTGGAAAACACAACCTGACTGCCTACGACTGGAACTCCTTCATGGATTTCGCGGACAAGCACGGGTGGCGTTCCGCCGCCAAGCCGCGCTGAGTTTCGTTTCGCGCGTCCTTGTCGGCTCGGCGCGTGTCCGGCACCTTTACGGTCATGCGCACGCAATCGCCAGACACCAGCCCCGAGACGGAGAAAGTGTGGATCGAATTGCTTCGGCGGACGCCGTCTTGGCGTCGCCTTGAACTCGCGAGCGCAATGACCGGGACCGCGCGCGACATAATGTGGGCTGGGCTGCGCGCGCGTTTTCCAAATGCGACCGAAGCAGAACTCCGTTTCGCTTCGCTGAAATTCAATTTGGCAAAGAACTCGCCGCCAAACTCTGCAACGTTGAACAGCCCTAGTGAATACGGAGCAGAATGAAGTCAATCTGCTCGTCGCTCGCGTATTTGACCGATTCTTGGCGTGCTCAAGGTGCAAGGCAGTGTTTTGGATTTCGCGTATCTGAAACAATGGGCCGCGAACCTTGAACTGACGGACCTGCTTCAGCGCGCGCTTGACGATGCGGGCCTCGCGTGAGGTTCTGAGCGCGTGCTCTGCCGCACGCATTTGAGTAGCCATGAGCACAACAGGCTCAACACAGTGCCGAGAAAATTGTTCATCAAATCCTTCTGCGTGTCGTAAGGATCATCGGCCAGCGTTTTTAACATCCCTCGCTCGGGCCCGAGTATCATTGTGCTCGCCCATTCGATGAGTTCGTGGATGGCGCCCATGCCGAGGATGCCCAAGATCACCGCGACCCAAAGCCGCCAGGTCCGCAATCCATACGCACCTTCCAGTCCAGCTCGCACGATGAATCCGCCGACCACGCCGAAGTAAAAGTGAACGTAAGTGTCGAACTGCAACGTCCAGAACTCGCGACGATACCAACCGAACACGCCGAGGTTGTGCAGCACCAGCGCGGACGCAATCAGCGCGAGATGAACGGGCCGCAGGTGCAGCCGCTTTCGGGCTGCATACGCCAGCCAGATGATCGGCGCGAGGAACAGAAACGAGAACCGATACGTGCTCCCGGGCGCAGCTGCGAAACTCAGCGCCATCATCACCACGGTCGCGATTACGGCCACCGCGACATCTGCGTTCCATCGTTTGGGTGTCAGAGCCATGCGCGAAAGTAGCTGGCAAATTCCTCGGCCGTTTTCACATACCATGGCCGTGACTTGTACTCTTGTGGTGTCACTCGGCGGCACTTCGCCTTGTCGATTTCAAACTGGCGCACCTGTTCGGCAGCAAAACTTTCATCCCACACTTCGAGCGTGTTCTCGTCGTTGATGCGGAACGAACGGTCGTCAAAATTAACGGTTCCAGCGGTCACCCACACATCATCCACGATCATGACCTTGCAGTGAAAGAGCGACGGTTGGTACTCGTAAAACTCCACACCCGCTTTGATCAACTCATCCCACCTTCCCCGCGATGCGCGGCGCACCACATTGGCGTCAATGATGCCGGGGGTCATGATTTGGATATGGACACCACGCTTCCGCGCGTTGAGCAGCGCCTCGATCACCAGGTCATCTGGAACGAAGTACGAGTGCGCGATGTGGATGTTCTTTCGCGCCGCGGCAATCGAGTAGAGATAGACCAACCGCGCCGCTTCGATGCCGTCGTCCGGTCCGGTGCGATAGCTGCGCGCGAACATCCTGCCCCGTGATTCGAGTACGGGAAAATAATTGGAGCCGTGCAATATTTTGCCCTGCGTCTGAATCCAGTTCGCCGCGAAGATGCCTTGAAGCTGTCCGACCGCGGGGCCCTCCACTCGAAAATGCGTGTCACGCCAGCGCTCTTTCCTGTCCGCGTTGCCCATCCATTCATCGGCCAGGCATGCGCCGCCGGTGAAACCGATCTTTCCATCCACCACGAGAATCTTGCGATGATCGCGATGATTCACGCGCAGGAGTTGTGCCATTCGGTGCGGTTGTATTTCACGAACTCCACGCCGGCCTTTTCGAGTTGTTCCAACTCGTCCTGGTTCAACTTCGAGCAGCCCATGGAATCCATGATCATCTTCACCTCGACACCGGCCCGCGCCCGTTCACAGAGAACCGGCACCCATTCGGCACTCAGCTTGCCCGAGCGGAATATGAAATTCTCCAGTGTGATGGTCCTCTCCGCGCGGCGTATCGCATCAAGCATCGCGGGGAAAATTTGTTCTCCATTGATGAGTGGAGTGACCTTGTTGCCTTCGAGCAGGGGAGCGCTGACCAAGTGCTCCACCGATTCGCGGAACGCCGGATCGCGCACTGAATAATTCGCGACAACCTGATGGTCGATGGGCTTGTCGAGCCGGCGGGGAATGAAGGCTACAACGAGCACTGCGGCGAAGACCAATCCCGTGATCTTCAGTACCCTGCGCCATCCCCATTTTCTCTTGGCCATTTGTCCCCCGCGGAGAAGGTAGGCCAGTCGCAGCGGACGCGCCACTTGTGGCGGCTCACGATGCGATGTCAGACGCACGTTCCATGAATCCGCAGAAACTTCTCTTCATCTGCAGCCGCAACAAATGGCGCAGCCGCACGGCGGAAGAAATCTTTCACGGACTTCCCGGTTACGAAGTGAAGTCGGCTGGGACGGAACCGGGAGCGTGCGTCCGTGTCACCAATGGGTTTGCCAGGTTGGGCGGACATCATTTTCGTCATTGAACGCAAGCACGCCGACTACCTGTGTGAAAAATTTCCTGAAGCCATCGTCGGTAAGCCTTTGCACAACTTGCGCATCCCGGATGACTTCGAATTTATGGATTCAGATCTGATCGTCACTTTGAAGAGCAGTTTGAGTCTGTACGTTCACCTTCCGGACTGAAAACCGATCTCCGCAGTGGAAAACGAGGTGCCAGCCCGTGCCGCAAAATTGCTTTTCCATTCCTTGTTCGGTTGATACAAACCGCACCCGACGCGCAAGTTTATGAATGCCACCCCTTGTTCCTACTTACTGACCCACTCCAAGTCCCGTCTCAGTCATTTTTTCTGCTGTGCCTGGCTCGCGCTTTTCTCCGCGTTGGCCATGTCGGCGGCGCCGCTGGACAACTGGCAGATACGCGAAGTGCCCTTACTGCCGGCGCACTTGTATCGCATCGCATTTGGAAACGGGACCTTTGTGGCCAACGGGAGCGGCAATACCGTGCTCAGATCAACGAACGGCCAGGATTGGTCCCGCCACCCGGCTCCGTTTGGAGTTTCTCTCGACCAGGTCGAATACTCCTTTGGTTTTTTGGACGGCAGATTCTTTGTCAATATCATTGAAGACTTCGAAGGCCCCTCCAGTTTGTATTTCTCCACCAATGGCCTGGCGTGGAACAAGAACGTCGCAAATGCACCCGCTCGAATGGTTTTTGGAAACGGTGTGTTTGTCGGTTTGGGCGAAGGTGGTCTGCGGTTTTCTACGAACGCCCTGAACTGGATCAGCACAGTCAACGACGAACGGTTTTCTCCTGCCGCCATCGCTTTCGGGGGCGGACAGTTCGTGGTCGTGGGTAACCAATATTTTGATGAGTTTGGTTACTTGAGCGTTGTCATGACTTCGACCGATGGCCTCGGCTGGACCTACACGCGCATTCAAGATGAAGAAGAGTTCTACAACCTCGCCTTCGGGAATGGCCGCTTTGTTGCGGAAGGAAGTTTTGGATTTTCGGTGGATGACTATGACACCAATATTCTCGCTTCATCGGATGGCATCATCTGGACCAAACATGGCCGGCCCGATGACTTTAGTTACGACTTCAATGTGTTGATCTTTGGAGGCGGGCTTTTTGTCGCTACCGCGCAGAACAACACCAACGGCAACCCTTCAGTTCTGTCTTCCGCCGATGGTATCGACTGGCAAGTTCATGCGGTGACCACAAACTCGTCCGACTTCCCCTTCATCTACGGTCTCGCGTATGGCCTTGGAACTTTCGTTGCGGTCGGCGAGTCCAGTCTATTGGCGCAATCCGATCCCTTCACCAACGCTCCCGTCGCCGCGCCCGCCGGACTGACTCTCCGTCAATATCCCGGCCTCACTATCACCGGCACCGTCGGCGGTGTGTATGCCATTCAAGCCACCGCGGACGTCACCCAAAGCAACGGCTGGCAAACTCTCCACACCCTCACTTTACCTTACAGCCCGTGCCTCTGGTTCGACACGCAGGCTGATGCGCCCGCCAAACGTTTCTACCGCGCGGTGGCGCAGTGAATGGATTGCTGCCGTAGCGCCGTAATTGAGCGCGCAACAGATTATTTCTTGTGGGGTGCCTTCATTTCATTATCGCGATCGTCTTACTCCTCGGTGGATCGACGCGGGCCGCGACTCCGCAGGAGCCATTTCCCCTGCGCGGCTACTACACCACGTTCATGCGCATGCCCACGTTTGGCCTGCCGGAGTGGAAGCAAATGATCGACTGCATGAAGGATGACGGTTCAAATTTACTCATCCTGTGGACGGCTGGCGGCTTTCGATCGAAGCAGTTTCCCATCACGTGGAAATACAACTCCGAACATAAGAATGTAGAACAGGATTACGTTCGCGAATTGATTCAATACGCTCACACGAAACAGATCCGAATCATTCTAGGATTTACGCCGTTCGCTTACGACGGCGCGAATCAGTTCTCGCTCGAACATCCGGAGTTGAAGGCGACGCAGAAAAACGGTGAGCCGGCGAAACTCTGGGGTTTGCACGCGTGGGGCTACAATCTTTGTCCGTCGAAGGAAGCCTCACAGAAGTTCATGGGCGCTTACGTCCGCGAAATGTTCTTCGACTTCTATCCTGAAGCCGATGGGTTGCTCATCGAGTCATCGGACTACGCGATCTGTCATTGCTCCGACTGTGGCGAGAAATTCTTCGATCGCGAGTTCACGTTCGTGAGGCAAATCTCAGACGACGTTTGGCGCGTGAAACCTGACGCGATGATCCTGGTCTATCCGCACTACTTCACCACGCGCCCCGTCCCGGAATTCGGCGTGAAGGGGGCAACGCAGAAGTTTGATCCACGCTGGTCACTCTCCTTCACGCCGCATAGCGCGCACATCGACGACGAACTCGCGAAACAGGCGAAGAGTTGTCTCTACTGGAACGATGGGCTGACCATCGGCACGCCCACGAAGATCCGTGACGGCGCGCGCACGGCAAGAGAGCGGGGGATGAGCGGGTATATTACGTCATGCGAGCCTTTCAGTTGCATCGACGGTCCGCCCGGCAGCAACAAGCCGCGACAAAAGCCGTTTCACTTCGAGTGGCTGCGCGACGGTGAAATGCCGTTGAATGAATTGCCGATTCGTGTGAACCGCATCGCCTACCGCGAATACACAAAAAATCCCTCACTGACTGATGTCGCGTTTCGCGCCTGGATCGGGCGTGAATTGTTCGGTCTTCAGGCGAACGAACGGAACATCACCGATCTTTTGTTCCTGCAGGATTGCTGGTTCAACGGAGCTGAGTGGTTTACGCCAGCGCTCTTCCTCAGACCCGTCGAACTAAAACATCGAGCCGCGCAGGAAAAATGGCCGGCGGAAAAAATGAGAAGCCATCTCGCCCGTCTGGATCGACTGCGGCATGTGGCGAAGCGATATGGAGACTCGGCTCAATCGAATGAACGCGAGATGGCGAAAATTGCCGCACTGATCGTACGCAAATGGGATGCGGACGAATGACCTTCGAGTCGCGGATCGTCAACAGCCCGGCGTCACTTGCCTGATCTCGCGGCTCAAACGCACCGCACTTTCAGGGTTCGCCTTCCGGTCATTCCCAGATAGTCGCGCCTGTTTTGCACGAAGGATTGATCAGTTCGCCGATGGACGGAGCCGAATGAAAGAGTGCGTTTGGTTGGCCGTGGGCAGGCGCAGTTTGAAGACGATCCGTTCTTCTGGTCCGAGGTCCACAATTTCCACTCGCTCCAGTTCATCTTCAGCCGAACGCCAGTTTACGAGATCTTCGCTGATCTCGAGATCAAGGGACGTTGTGCCATCCTTGTCGTTCCATACGCTGACATGGAACATTCCATTTACCATCGCGCTGGTGATCGCCGGTTGCAGTGGGAGCGGATCAGGATCGATTGTAAGCGGGTCCAGAAAGACGCCGCTCAGAATGGTGCTTGGCCCGAACAGGCTCGTCAGCCGCAGTTTCAAATGCCCACGGGCTTTCCAAACGTAGTACACGCCTTCGCCAAAGTGAATCAGGTCGTCTGTGAACAGAACCTCATCCGTCGCGCCATCGATGAGTTCCATGCGTTGCGAGCGCGAGCGTTCGGGATCGACGAAATAGGTCGCGAACTGATGTTCCAATCCATCCACCAACTTAAGATCCGCTGTGAGTTGGCCGCGAAACCACACCGCCAAAATTCCATCCCCACCTTCGAATCTTTGCAGCTCTCTCGCGCGCACTTCCGGCCAGTAACCAAAAATGCTGGCACCGTCGAGTTCGAAGGAAGCGTAGGGCGGAATGTTTGTGCGATACGTGGCGATGGCGAATCCATCACTCCCATATCTGCCAATCCACGCTCCCTGAGTTCCGGCGTCGATGCGAATCAGCTCCGCCTTCGATTCGGGGAGCTCGGCCGTGACGATCACCGCTGTTGAGTCGCGGACCTCGCCGAGATTATCGGTGGCGCGGACGGCGAGTGTGTATTCGCCAGGAGCCGTCGGAAACCATTGCGTTGTGAAGGGCGCCTCGGTGGCTTCGTCCGACTTCGTTCCGTTCACAAAAAACTCCACCTGCTCGATCGTTCCGTCGTTATCGCTTACCCGCGTTGTGATCGAGGCGGGCCGGCCCACGATCACTGACTGGTGGTGCGATGGTGTTTCGATCGCAATGGACGGAGCCTTATTATTTTCCCGATCAACGAAGAGACCGCTCATCACAGCATTCGGTCCAGAAACTTTCGTGACGCGGATGTCAATCGTTCCTCGAACCCAGTAGGTCAAATAAAGTCCCTTGCTGAAGTTCGTGACGGTGCGACTTCCTAAAGTCTCGCCGGTTTCGGCATCGAAAATTTCGACGAGCTGCACACGGCGCGCGTTTTTGTGATCGACGAAATAGAGAGATAGCTCGTGCAGCGCTCCGTCATTGAACTCCAGATGAACGGTGAAATTCGTGGTTGATGTCCAGGCCGCGGCGACGCGACCTTTTTTCTCGGCGCGGCGCAGCGCGTTCTTCGCCACGGTTTTCTTCGCCCAGATAGTCGTTTGCGCGTCGGCCGTTAAGACGACTGAAGAAGAGAGGTTGGTGCTGTCTCCGACAATGACGGCGCCGACGGCGCCGAAACGTGGCTTCCAAATCCCGCGCGCCAGCTTGTTGTCGTCGCGCACAGTGAGCCGCGTCGCCGGCATCGTGCGGTGAACCATCGAGGGGGCGCTCGCCATGGACGCTCCGTCCTCATCCACCGCCACCGCGCGCAAGGTGTGTTGACCCGCCAGCGCATTGGTCCACTGGAGTGTGAAGGGCTCGGTACGCGCCTCGCCGATCTTGATTTCACCGTCGTAAAAATTTACTTGGCGGACTTGGTTTCCGTACGCTTGCACCTGTGCCCGCAACATCATCGGCTCTGTCAGGGACGCGGTCGTTTCATTTGCTGGCGACGTGAGTGCAACGGAGAGCACACTCACCTGTTCGTATGAAACGCTGGCTCGTCCGTGGCTGCTTCCGGACGTCACGACCAGGCCGGCGAGCACTTCGGAATCAAGAG
>DATHEW010000447.1:0-3406 GCA_035318425.1 Candidatus Acidiferrum sp.
TTATGCAGCGACGCGCGGCGACACGTATCACCAGATACTTCTGCCCTGGACGTTCTTCGGCTGGCTCAACGTCACGCCGCGCGTGGGGCAACGCTTGAGTTACTACAGCGAGGCCGAAGGGAAGGGGACGCGCTACGACGATGACACGCGCGAAATTTTTAACACCGGCGCCGAGGTGACATGGAAGGCATCGCGCGTGTACCGACGGGCCGAGAGCGAACTGCTGGACGTAAATGGATTGCGCCACATCATTCAGCCATCGGTGAATTACGTATACGTGCCGGACCCGAGCACGAGACCGCACGAGTTGCCGCAGTTCGACACGCAACTGCCGACGTCCCGATTGCTCCCCATCGAATATCCGCAATACAACTCGATCGATTCCATCGACGGCCAGCAAGCGATCCGCGTTGGGCTTTGGAACAAGCTGCAGACGAAGCGGGAAGATGGCATCGACTACCTGGTGAATTGGAACGTTTTTGGCGACTGGCACCTGTCACGCCATCGCAATCAAACTGAGTTCAGCGATGTTTATTCCGAGCTCGATTTCAAGCCGCGCTCATGGCTCACGTTCAACTCCGAGACGCGCTACAGCATCCGCGAGGATCAATTTCTGGAAGCTAATCACATGGTGACGATCGCTCCAAACGAGACCTGGAGCATTCAGCTCGGACATCTTTTCCGGAAGGAGACGCCCGACCTGGGCATCGGCAATGATCTCATTCGCGCCACACTGTTCTATCGCTTCAATGAGAACTGGGCCTTCCGCACGTCACATTATTACGAGGCACGTGACGGTGTGCTCGAATACCAGTACTACAGCGTGTATCGCGATTTCCGAAGCTGGACTGGCGCGTTGACGCTGCGCTTGCGTGAGAACCATTTGGGCAGCGAAGACTTCACGATCGCCTTCAGCATCTCGCTCAAGGCGTCGCCGCGATTCGGCGTGGGAGATGATGCCGTGCGGCCACAGAGGTTGATCGGCGGATAAACACCAATCTCTGCAAAGAAAAAAAGGCTCCGAGCTTTCACTCGAAGCCGGAGACAAAATTTCAAGAAGCTTACGGAAAGGCGGAAGTTCCCTGCCTGCGTAAGACGGGATCAATGAACCACAGGTTGATTGGGTCCAGTGAGTGGCTCCACTTCAGGTAGCGCGCGCTCCCATCGGCAAACGCGTAGACCGATCCCCCAGCCGTCGAATTGCCGACTTTCATGTGGCGCGTTTGGTCCAGTTCCGCGTAATCGTCGCCCATCCAGTAATCCATCCAAAAATGTCCTGAACTGGATTCCTTCTCGCCAAAGAGCACCGTCTCGCTCGCTTCGGTGATGGCAGATTCAGGGACAGCCGCGCCGTTGGTCGGCGTCGATTTGAAGTAGTCGTTGAATCCGTTGAAGATGTAGCTGCGCCTCGCTGAAATGTACTGCGATGGACTGTTGGAACCGAAGTTTGCCGGCAGCGGAGCGTCGCTCGGACAGTAGAGGATTTTTGGTTCCTTGTAGTTCTCCGACAATTGTTGAGGCCAGCGATTCGAAGCGTTGCCGCCCCCCAACCTTGCGGGGAAAAACGATTCGTTGTCATCGACGTACATGATCATTGCCAGCCCGAGCTGCTTCAGGTTGTTCGTGCAACTGATGCGCTTGGCAGACTCTTTCGCCTTCGCCAGCGCCGGCAGTAACAAGCTCGCGAGAATCGCGATGATTGCAATTACCACCAGCAGTTCAATCAATGTGAACGCCCGGTGCGTTCTCAGGTATTTTAAATTCATAGAGTCGTTGCGTTCCGACGGCGGCCAAGGTTCACCATCGACCGCCACGCCAATCGACTTGAACAGGGGCAGGAAAATTCAAAGGCAGTTAGGCACGCGCCGATGGTCAAGCCGCGCGTTGCGGCATGTCGCACGCTACCCAGTGGCCGGGTTCCACTTCGTGCAAAGGAGGAATTGCACTCGCAGCGCCAGGTCCGATCTGCGTCGCGGCGGAGCTCAACTTCACTCGTTTCCGCTTCGCATCGGGATCGACGACGGGCACCGCCGAGAGCAGGGCTTGCGTGTAAGGATGCCGCGCGTCGCGCACCAGTTTCTTCGCTTCGGCCATCTCCACGACCCGCCCGAAATACATCACCATGATCCGGCGGCTGATGTGTTCCACCACGGCAAGATCATGCGCGATGAAGAGATACGCGATACCACGCTGCTGCTGGAGGTCCATGAGCAGATTGATGATCTGCGCCTGCACGGACACATCGAGCGCACTTACCGGTTCATCGCAAACGATCAACCGCGGTTCGACGGCGAGAGCGCGCGCGATGCCGATGCGCTGGCGCTGTCCGCCGCTGAACTCGTGCGGGTAACGCTCGGCGTGAATGGGATCGAGTCCCACGTCCCGCAGTAGATCGTTGATGCGCGCGCGACGAGCGGCGGATGAATCGGCAAGGGCATGGATGTCGATGGCCTCGCCGATGATTTGCGCGACGGTCATGCGCGGGTTCAGCGACCCGTAAGGGTCCTGGAAAATCATTTGGAATCTGCGGCGACGCTTTCGCAATTCATCACCAGCCAAACGTGTGATGTCTTCGCCATCGAAGAAAATGCTCCCGGCATTGGGTTCAATCAGGCGAATGATCGCGCGACCGAGCGTCGTTTTTCCACAACCGCTTTCGCCCACGAGCCCGAGCGTCTCACCCGGCGCGACGTGCAGGCTCACGTCATCGACGGCCTTCACGTGGGTGCGCACACGGCTGAAAAGCCTTTGCTTCACCGGGAAATGGACTTTGAGATTTTTGACTTCGAGGAGGTTCATTCGTCCTGCGATGGTCAGAGCTCGACAACGGATGCGCCAGATTTCAGAGCAACGGCAATGGAAGACATCTGTTTGTTGAATGTCGCCAGCAGTGCTGTGTTGCGACAATTTCCGAGGGGAACCCAAACCACCTGAACCTGCGGCGACATCGATGCTCGATTCGAAAAGTCTTCGTCTTTCGCGATCACCACAAAGCCATTTGTCCGCGCATGGCTCCAGATTTCCGTGTCCGACGATGTATTCAGTTGCAAGTCCAGGACGTGAATGGCCTCCCAACCATTTTGAACGAGCCAATTTACCAGCGCGACGGGCAGTTGATTATCGACGACAAACTTCATGCCGCCGCCGGGAACACGACGTGGTCTGCCTGACGTGCCGCGAATTCGATGCAGGCGAGAATGTCATCGCGTTCCAGAAAGGCATAGTCGGCCAGTATCTCCTCGTATGTGGCGCCAGCGCTCAGGAGCTCCAGCACGTCTTTGACGCGCATACGCTGTCCTCGAACGCATGGTTTCCCGCCACATTTTCCCGGCTCGATGGTGATTCGTTCCAACAGCTTGGCTTTGCTCATCTGTCAAACTATCCCGTGATGCCAATGATCCAGCAA
>DATHEW010000448.1:0-10366 GCA_035318425.1 Candidatus Acidiferrum sp.
TCCCTGAAGGCCTTTGGACCAAGTGTCCGAAGTGCTCCACCATGCTCTACGACAAGGAGCTGGATGAGAACCTGAAGGTCTGCATGAAGTGCGGGCACCATTTTCCCATCGGCGCGCGCGAACGCATCCATTCGCTCGTCGAGACATGCTCTTTCGAGGAAATGGATGCCGAGATGGAGAGTGTGGATGTGCTCCAGTTCACCGGCGTGGCGAGCTACAAGGACAAGCTTGAATCATACAAGCGCGGCACATCGCTCAGGGACGCCGTGATCACCGGCGTCGGCAAGCTGGACGGACAAAAGCTCGCGCTGGGCGTGATGGATTTTGCCTTTCTCGGCGGTTCGATGGGATCGGTCGTCGGCGAAAAACTGACGCGCCTGATCGAAACGGGCACAGAGAAGGGGTTGCCCGTGGTCATCGTTTCGACGAGCGGCGGCGCGCGCATGTATGAAGGGATGTTCAGCCTGATGCAGATGGCTAAAACGTGCGGCGCGCTGGCGTATCATGCGAGGGCGAAGCTGCCTTACATCTCGGTGCTCACGCATCCGACGACCGCCGGCGTGATGGCGAGCTACGCCAGCGTGGGCGACTTGATCATTGCGGAACCAGGCGCGATGATTGGTTTTGCCGGGCCGCGCGTGATCAAGGACACGACACAAGCCGAGCTGCCGCCAGGATTTCAAACTGCCGAATTCCTCCTCGATCATGGGCTGATAGACTCCATCGTTCCGCGCCAGGAAATGAAAGGGCGCATCGCGTACTATCTCGATTTCATGATGGCGGGTCGGAAGAAAGCCGCGGCCTGAGTCTCGTCAGCGCTTCGCTTCCATCTGCTGTTTCACCCAGGCGCGCGCTTCGTCCGCAGTCCGCAACGTTTCAGCCAGTTGCTCATCGCGCAGCGCGTGCAGCATCGCGCCAAGCTCCGGCCCCGGCTTCATTCCCAGCGCAATCAGGTCCGCGCCCGTAAGCAACGGCGGATGCAGTTCCGGCGTCTTGTAAAATTCAGCCTGTTGCTCGCGAATGAAATCATAGATGTCGAGACGTCGATGTGATCCGAGGCAATCGAGGCGATGCAATTCCAGTTCCAACGGGAACGTCTCGCGCAAAATCATCCGGCGCAACGTGGCCTTGCGCATCTGCGGCGCATCCTTGAACTGCATGTGATGACGGACAGCAGCGACGATCTCGTCCGTTTGCTTTCGAGGAAATTTCAGTCGCGTCAGGATTTGCTCGGCCATGTCCGCGCCGACTTTTTCGTGGCCGTAAAAGTGGATCGCGCCGTCCTCGCCGCGACTCGCGGTTTCGGGCTTTGCGATGTCATGAAGCAAAACGGTCCAAGGAAGAGATTCGGCGTAGGAGACGACATGAGGAGTCCCTGACTGTTGCTCGGAAGGAGTTAGAGACTCGTCACCTCGTCTCCTACATTCATCGGCGGCAACTTGCGGAAGGTGTTCCAGCATTAACCGGATGTGATTGAAGACGCTGCCCTCGGGATGAAAATCGGGCGACTGCTCACACGTGATGGTAGGAACGATTTCCGGCAAGACATGCGCCATAAGGCCGCTTTCACGCAGGAGATCGAGGCCACGCACGGCGTGCGGCGGAGTGAACAATTTGATCAGCTCGTCGCGAATGCGTTCGGCGCTCACGCGCGTGATTTTCTCGGCGTTGGTTTGAACCGCTTTCCACGTGTTCGCTTCGATCTCGAAATTCAACTGCGCGGCAAAACGAATCGCGCGCAGCAACCGCAGATGATCTTCACCGAATCGTTCTTCGGGTGAACCAATGGTGCGGATCAGCTTTGCGCGAAGATCCTCCGCGCCGCCAACCCAGTCGTGGAGCTGGTTTGTGATTGGATCGAAGAAGATGCCGTTGACGGTGAAGTCGCGGCGAATGGCGTCTTCGCGCGCATTGGCGAAGCGCACCTGCTCGGGACGACGGCCGTCCTTGTAATCGGCCTCGGCGCGGAACGCGGCGATTTGAAACTCGTGTCCTCCTTCGACGACGATCATCACGCCGAACTGTTTGCCGACGGGAATCGTTTTAGGAAAAAGCGCTTCGACCTGCTCAGGCTTCGCATTGCTGGCGATGTCGAAGTCCTGCGGCTCGCGCCCGAGCAGGAAGTCGCGCACGCATCCACCGACCCAGAACGCTTCAAAGCCGGCGGCTTGAAGGCGACGGACGATCTCGGTGGCGGTCTTGCGCACGCAAACCAGTTACACGAGCGCGGCCAGTAACACAACGGCCTCGCGATCGCTGAAGGTGAAAGCAGAAGGAGCGAGCTACTTTTCCGCTTCGACCGTCAGTTCCTTCTCCGCGAGATGATGCTTTTTCTTGAACATCATATAGACCACCCCGCCGACCACGCTCCAAAACAAACTCCCCGCCAGTGCCAGCAACGACAATGAGAGCGACGATGTTGCGTGGGCGCCGATGGCCGGGATGGCGAGCATTTGGACGAAGAGGTTTTCGCGGACACCGATTCCTGCCGGGGCAATCGGCAGCGCGGCGATGCACACGACTGTCGGCGCGATGAGACAGAGCGCGATGAATGAAACTTCGAGGTTCAGCCCGCGCGCGAGAATCCAGAACTGCGTGACGCAGAGGAGATTCACCGCCATCGAAAGCAGGAACGCGATGACGAGCGCACGCGGCGCTTTCCCATAAGCGCGACACGCATTGAGCAGACGCTCGATGAAATCACCCTTGGGAAGACGTCGCAGCCAGTCGCGCGCGGCGGACCATCTTTTCGAGACGCCGCCGCGGAAGGCCATGAACACGAAACCGGTCGCGCCCGCCGTCATCAACAGCATGACAGCCGTGATTCGGCGCATGCCGGAATCGCGGAACAATTCCAGGTTGGGCACCACCATCAGGGCAGCAAACACCAGCATGGTCCAAAGTCCGATCACGCGATCGACGAGGACGGTGACGACCGCTTCGTTCTTGCGATGATGCGTCTCGCGAGCGGCGTAGTACGCCTTCATCACATCGCCGCCGACGGTGCCGAGCATCATCGAGTTGAAGAAGTGCGCGACGAATGAGATCTCGGTGGTGCGACCGAAGCTCAACTCGAACCCCGCGGCTTTGAGCAATACCCTCCAGCGTGCGATACCGAGAACGATCGCGATGCCGACAACGAGCACGGAAAGCGTGAGCGCGACAGGTTCGACGTTGCGGAGCGTGCTCCAAAGTGCGGGCGGCCCATACTTCCAACCAAAGCGCCATTTGTCGCCGCGCGGCAGTTGCTGCCATTGAGTGAAATTGAGCTGAATGGGGCTTTTCGCCAACTCGTTTGCTTCGACCTCAGTGATGGCGCGGGCGGCTTGTTTTCGCTGAAGCTCGCCGACGCGTTTGCTGATGCCGCGGGCTTCATTGACGAAGATGGAGTGGAAAATCCAGAGCAACAGCACACCGCCGATCGCCACTCGCCAGAGGCTGGACCAGATTTTCCTCGCGGCTCTCACGTGTCGCCCCAGATCGCCTTCACGTGCGCCACGCCTGCCATGACAGCGCTGGTTTCAAGTGATGGGCTCATCTCGAACACTTTGATCTGGTCCGGTTTCACGAACGGCTTCAACGAGCCGAAATCCACAACGCCAGTTCCGGGAGCACGATGATCGCGACCCGGATATTCGACATCGTGAATGTGAAAACCCGCCAGCACGGGCGAGAGATTTTCGAGATGCTGCACGTGATCGATGATGCCGAGGTTCGCCTTGATCTGGGCGTGGCCGATATCGTGCCAGTAGCGAACGACGGGCGTACCGAAATCGCGAAAGAGATATTCCGTGTCTTCCTCGAATGGAATTTCCTCAATGGCCTCGCGGTTCTCAATGCCGAGCAGGAGACCATGTTTCTCTGCGACTGGTACCAGGCGCTCAAGCATCGCCATCGATTCGCGAACGTAGTTCTCCTTTTTGTCCGCACGCTTCCGCAATGCTTCATCACGGAGCTTGGTAAACTTCGGCGTGTCTTTCTTCCCATCCACGATCAACTCGACCAAACGATCGGTGTAATCCTTCATCTCGACTGATCCCATGTGAAGAACGACGAGCTGCGCCTTGAGTCGAGCGGCCGTCTCAATGGTTTTGACGGTGTGACGAAACGCATTCTCGCGCTCGCGCGGATTGTCGGACGAGAATTGGAAGACGTTCGGCGCCGCGCGGTCGATGCCCATGGGAAGGGGACAGAAATTGTGAAGCGTCGAGATTTTGATAGCGCCGGCATCGACGGCGTCCAGGATGCCCGGGAGGAGGCTGATCCGAATACCGTGGCTCAACTCGGCGTATTCAAAACCGAGGGCGCGGATTTCTTCCAGCATCGCGCGCCCGTCGGTATGACGGTGTGAATTCCAGCAACTCGATAGCGAATACATGCAAAAAGGCCGAGTGCAGAGAAGACCGCACCCGGCCTGAAGTGTTCAAATAGAATTACAGATCAGCGTAGCGCGCAGTCAGCATGGCTGAAAAGCGGGCGGCCTTCATCTTGCGACGTTTGCGCTCGCTCGGTTTTTCAAAATGCCGATGGTTGCGCACTTCCTTCAGCGTGCCTTCGCGGTCGATTTTCTTTTTCAACCGGCGCAACGCCTTATCTACTGATTCGCCTTTTTTGAGTCGGATCTCGGTCAACTAAATTCACTTCCTTCCTGGTGACATAAGAGGTCCGCAGGCGCGTATTCGCCGGTTTTCCTCGAAGTCAGGCGCGTGAGACTAGCCGCAAAACCCCGGGTGTCAAACGTCAAAACCGGGAACGGCTTGCTTTCGATCCAGACGCCCCGCATCGTTTGGGCCCAATGGGTTTGCCCACAGAACCGGTTTGGCTGGATGTCCCGCAAGTTGAAGAGCTCGCGCGGCATTTCTCCAATTATCGCCATGACGTCAACGGCTGCCTCTCGCTCATCGTGGCTGCCACGGAGTTGATTCGTTACAACCCTGACGTGGTGAAACGCATGGCGGCAACGCTCGTCGAGCAACCACCGCGAATTGCGGGGAAAACCTGGGAATTCGCCTTGGAATGCGAACGCGTGCTCGGCATTCGGCCCACGAACGAGCCTTCCTGGTATCGCGACACATGGAAGCGCAACAATGCCGCGCCGGGAGAACCTGCCACGCCCGCAACCGTAAGCGTCGAGACCGCCAAGAACCTGCACGGTGAGCTGCTTCAACTCGGCAAAGAGGTGATGCAAATCTCCTTTGTGATCGCCGGGAACAAAGTTCTTGTGGAAGCCGAGCCGTCAGCCGCTGAGGACGTGGCGCTGACGGCGGTCGAACAGTTGGGAAAGGTCACGAGAAAGTTTGATCAATTTGCCCAATCACTCGAGCAGGCGTTAAACATCGATCCCCCTGCCCCACGACGGCTCGCCAGCGGCTCGCCGTCCGGGCCGGTTACGTTAACACCGGACCAGGTTGCATTGTTTCACCGTCGGCTGGGCAACTTGCAGCGCGACATGGCAGATCATCTCAGGCCGTTACTGGAACTGAGCCGCCTGGCGCGAACAAACCCAAAGGAAGTTCAGTCGCGGGCCAGCACGTTTGCCCAGCAACCGCCGAAAATTTCGGCCGAACTCGCGGCGTTTGCGACGGAGTTCGATGATACGTTCGGCATCGTGCGAACGGCGTAAACCAGTGCGTAACCTCGATTTGCCCGGCACGTCTGATTGACCGTGTTTGTCATGCGCAGAGCCTTCACCACTTTTCTATTGGTCGTCGTGATTGCGTTGGCGGCGAGCTCCGCGGGCGCGTTCGATTCTCCATCCGACAAAGGCGCGACGAATCAGGACGAGAAGAAGAAACGATCGTCCGAAGATCGAAACAAGGAAGAGAAGCACCGCGAGGAGTTCAATAAGCTCACGCCGGAAAAGAAGGAGGCCAAGCGCAAGGAATTCAAAGGCCGCCTGGAGAAACGACTAAGCGAACTGCGTTGCAAACAGACCAACGGCACTATCAACGCGCAGGAAACCCGGGAACTCTCGCGCAGCGAGCAAATCCTGAAACGCTTCAATCAACCCAATCCGGGCAAGACCAACGCGCCCGCCGTACCGAAGCGGTAGCGCCGCACCCGCAGCGCTTTTGCTTTTGTGGATCAACCGTTGTCGCCACAGTCCGCCCCAATGGAACGCAGCGATGCGGAACTCATTGCCGCGGTGTTGAAGGGCGACATCGCGAGCTTCGAGCCGCTCGTTACCAAATATTCTCCACGTCTCTTCGCGACAGCTCGTCGCTACGCCCGGCGGGAAGACGAGATCGAAGATGTCGTGCAGGAAATCTGGACCAAGGCGTTTCAAAAGCTCTCGACGTTTCGCGGTGACGCTCCGTTCGAGCACTGGCTCATGCGGATGGCAGTTCGCACGTGCTACGATTTTTTGCGGCATCATCGGCGTAATCGCGAAAACACCTTCACCGAACTGACCACTGAGGAAAACGATTGGATCGAGCGTGTCGCCACGTCACCGGCCGATGTCAGTGAAGACTCGAACGCCGCGCGCCAGCTCGTGCAGCGCCTGATGAACCTGCTGTCGCCGCCAGCCCGACTCGTGATTCAGCTTCTGGAAATTGAAGACAAATCAGTCAAAGAGATTTCGCAACTGACCGGCTGGTCCGTTCCACTGGTGAAAGTCCGAGCTTTCCGCGCGCGCGCTGAGATGAGAAAGTGTCTCGCGAGAATCGCGAAGGACAAGTACCTGTAACCGTAGAATTAAGGGCTCCGTCTGTTCGATCGCCGCTATGAACGAGTTGCACCAAAAACTGATCGCCGCCGCCCGACGCACCGCGCCGGATGATCGCGTTCCGTACGCGTTCGAGAAACGCATCATGGCCCGCATCATTTTCAGCGATCACGCCGATACGTTGGGCATGTGGAGTCACGCACTTTGGCGCGCCGCGGTTTCGTGCGTCGCCATCATGGCGCTCTCCGGGGTATGGACATTCTGGTCGGCACAGCAGCAGGCGCAACCTGACTTCGAGCAGGAATTTGATTCCGCCGTCCTCGTGAGCGCCAGCCCGGATGTCGTCTGGTGAAAGTCTGGAAAGTCATTCTCGCCACGGTGGTGATTTTCCTCGCGGGCGTTGTCACCGGCACGTTCATCGCCCGGAATCCCAGCCCCGTTCATTCGCCGCAACCTCCGACTGGCACGCCGGTGTCGCCACCGAACCCGATGATCGTTCAGGAGCGCTTCCTCTCGCGTATGAAACAGGAGCTGAATCTCACTCCCGAACAAATTGGACGTCTGGAGAAAATCTTCGCCGAAAGCCGTGAGCGCATGAAAATCCTCATGGATATCATCGAGCCCGAATGGCGCGGAGAACTCCGCGATGTTCGCGAGAAGATCATCGTCGAGTTACGTCCGGACCAGCGCGACAAATTCGAGCAGATGCTCAAGCACCCGCGTGGAAGAGGTGATGGCGATGGAAAAAAGAAGGGCGAGAAACGCGTTACCAATACCGAGCCCGCGTCAACCGCGCCAACGCTTTAGCCGCAGCGCATTTCCGATCACCACCACGTCGCTCAGCCCCATCGTGAGCGCACAGAGCACCGGGCTAAGAAATCCCAGCGCCGCCAGCGGAATGGCCGCCGCATTGTAGAAGAACGCCCAAAACAAATTCTGCTTGATCGTCCGCAATGTGGCACGCGCGAGTCCGAGACTTTCCGGGATCGCATGCACATCTGATTTCAAAAGCACAATGTCCGCCGCCATCTTCGCGATGTCCGTGGCGCGACCGACCGCAATCCCAAGATCCGCTTGTTCGAGCGCAGGAGCGTCGTTAATGCCGTCTCCGACAAAGGCGACGTGCTTGCCCTGGCTTTGAAGGGATTTCACGAACTCCGCTTTGTTCTCCGGCCGCACCTCGGCCGCCACGTTGTCTGTCGCAATTCCGAGCGAGAGAGCGACCGCGTTCGCTGTTCGCCGATTATCGCCCGTCACCAGATACACCGCGTGTCCCGTGCGTTGAAGAGATTGCAGGACCTCAGCAATGCCGGGCTTTAGTGAATCCTGAATGGCGAAGGCGGCGGCAATTTCCCGCCCAATTGCGAGCGCGACGATGCTGGCTCCCCTGCTCGTCCATTCCGTGATGAAGGCTTGCGCCGCTGACAAATCTACACCTGAAGTCATGAGCCAGTTGAGCGAGCCGAGGCGCAAGGCTTGTCCGTCCAACGACGCTTCAAGACCAGCGCCCGCATGTTCGATTGGAGCACGGACCGCTGCGTCCGCGCGTCTGCTGGAACTCGCGGACTCAGCGGTTCGAGCTTCATTCCACTTCGCAATCGCCGCGCTCAACGGATGATTGGAATGCGCCGCCATCGATGCCGCCCACTCCGGCACATTGGATTTGGTCGTGAACAGTTGATGCGCCGTGACTGTCGGTTTGCCTTCCGTGAGCGTGCCGGTCTTGTCGAAAACGATCGTGTCGATCGTGCCGGCTTTCTCCAGCGCAATGCCGTCGCGAATTAAAATACCGCGCTCGGCGGCGGCATTCGTGCCCGCCATGATCGCGACTGGCGTGGCCAATCCCATCGCACAAGGGCAAGCGATAATCAGGACCGCCGCCGCATGCACAACGGCGAGGGCCAGCGCCGTATCCGCGAACGTGATCGGCCAGAGAAATGTCGCAAGCCAGAGTGAAGCGCCCCGCGCGCTTTCCGGTGCGAGCCCCCACCAAAGTCCTGTCGCCAGCGCGACCAAGACGACGATCGGCACGAACACGCTGCTGACACGATCGCCCAGCCGTTGAATGTTCGCCCGGCTGTTTTGCGCCCGCTCAACGGCCGCAATGATCTGGGCGAGCGCGGTTGATTCGCCGGTCGCCGTCACGCGCACGACGAGCCGTGAGTTGAGATTCACTGTCCCGCCGTAAACAACCGCTCCGGCAAATTTGTCCACCGGCATCGATTCGCCGGTGAGCATCGCTTCATCGACGGAAGACGTTCCTTCAAGCACGGCGCCATCGATCGGCACGCGCTCTCCCGGACGGAGCACTACCACATCACCGACACGCAACTCAGAGATTGGAATGAATTCCTCACGTCCATCGGTTGTCTGCCGTCGCGCTTCCGAGGGCGCGAGCGAGAGCAACTTTTTCATAGAACTCGCGGCACGGCGGCTCATACGCGACTCCAGCCAATGCCCCACGCTGACGAGGGTGATGATCGCCGCCGCCTCCATGAAATAGACGTGCGTCCCCTGCATCAGCGCCCAGATACTGTAGCCGTAAGCCGTGGTGGAACCGAGCGCCACGAGCGTGTCCATGTTCGAACTGCGCGCTTTGATTTGCAGCCATGCTCCGCGATAAAAACGCGCTCCGCCGATCACCTGCACGACCGTTGCGAGCGCGAACGCCAGCCATTGAAACCACCGCGCCGTCACGAGATGAAATATCCATTCGCCAAGGACCAACACGAGCGTCACCGGCACGCCGACGACGAGATTCGCGCCCCAGCCGCTCCAGATGCTTTGCTTTGCCTCACCGGGCACTCCGCGGTTCTCCGCGACACCCGCTTCATAGCCCGCCTCGACCACCGCCTGCACTGCTGCTTCGATGTCGGGTTGGGCTTCATCGCTCCAGCGAATGCCCGCGCTTTCCGCCTCAAGATCAACCGCCGCCTGAGTGACGCCGGGAACCGCTTGCAACGCCTCGCGAACGTGACGCGCGCAATTTTGACAGGTCATGCCGCGCACGCGCAGCTCGGTGCGTTTCGGAGCCGGGGCCGTGCGGTTCGCTGGTGCCATTGTTTCACCGGACGCAATCATGGTTTGAAAATTAGGGCGCATCGGCCAGAAATACAGTTGAATACCTCGACCCTCATGAAACAGCTTTTGTCTCTCGTTTTTTGTGCAGTCGCCGCGTGCTCCGCGCAGCCCGCCAGCGTCCTCGAACCGCGTCAGGTCGCGCCGGCGGTACTACAGGTGGGAAACATTGAACATCCACTCCTCACCGAAAGCTCGGGCCTCGTGGCGAGCCGCAGGAACGCTGACCTGTTCTGGACCCACAACGACGGCGGCGGCCGCAAACAAGTGCTCTACGCCATGACACGCGGCGGCAAATCGCTGGCAGAATTCCGCGTCACCGGCGTGTTGATCGATGACTGGGAAGACATTGCGACAGACAGCAACGGCCACCTGTTCCTCGGCGACATCGGCAACAACGATGCGAAGCGTTCCGAGATCGCGGTGCATCAAATCGACGAGCCAGACATCGCGAAGACAGCGAACGGACTGGTGAGCGTTACGCGTTCCTGGCGATTGCGCTTCCCGCAAAAACCTTTCGACTGCGAAAGTCTCTTCGTCTGGGGCGACTTCGGTTACGTGATCTCGAAAGTTTTTAACGACGCCCAGGCTGAGTTGTATCGGTTCTCTCTGACCAACACC
>DATHEW010000449.1:0-3874 GCA_035318425.1 Candidatus Acidiferrum sp.
AAGCGCGTGCCGCGCTCGGTCTGGTCCTCCACAAAGTCCCAGCTCCACACATGAGCGCGATGCGTTGCCTGCTGCCGTGAAATCGGGCTGTTTTGCCCGAACGTTGGTACGAGTTGCCGATTTATTGCTCGGTTCTACGCACCGAGTTTCGTTGATTTCGAGACGGCCACACTGCTCAAACCATTGCATCGTTCAAGTCAACGCACCACAGCGTCCAACTCCGAACTGCTCCAGCGCTCGCCCGCACGAAGGATTCGATACGGCTGCCCAACAGTTGCGCAGGCGGCGATGAATTCATCGGGCGATTCGGTGTTGAACTCGAACATGTCGTAGTGACATGGAATCGCCACGCGCGCGCCGATGCTTTTGGCGAGGGTGGCGGCTTCGTGGGCGTTCAGATTGCCGGCAACGCGGCGTTCGGGCTTGTCGCCGTTGATCGGCAGCAGGGCCACGTCGGGTTGGCAGCAGGAAAGTGTCGCCTCGATGCCTTCGTAACGCAGCGTGTCGCCGGAGTGGTAAATCTTCACGTTGCCGCACTTCACAACGTAGCCAAGAAACTTGTGGCGGCCCCACTCGTCGTGCTCAAGACCAGGATGCGCCGCGGGCACTGCTTCGATCTCGAATACACCGAACTGCTTGATCTCGCCGGCGTCCATGCCACGCGGCGTTTCGATCATGATGTCGAGGCGATCGGCGACGAATCCGCGGTTCGCTTCCGGCACCACGAGTTGCAGCCTGGGATTCACTCGCATGAGCGCGACAAGCGTTTCCTTATCGAGATGATCGGTGTGGTTGTGGCTTGAGGTCACCACGTCGATGAAGTTCAGCCGCTCGGGTTGAACGACCCGTTCGGTCATGCGCACGTGCGGCTTGTCGGTGGCGGCGTATTTGTGCGTGAGCGAGTCGGAGAGATACGGATCAAGGAGTAAATGATGGTTCTGCCATTGAACAAGGAAGCCGCTCTGCCCCAGCCACCAGATGTGCACTTCATCGGTGTAATCCCGCGCGGCGAGCACGTCGGCGAGGAAGTCGTCGTCCTTGAGAACCGGTTGAATCATAACCCACCGCTCTACTACACTGTGCGCGCAACACTGTCCATTTCATGCACGAACGAGCGATCGAACATCTCTCCCGAGACCGCAAACTGGCGCGGTTGATTGAACGCATTGGCCCCTGCGGGTTCCGCGTGGATCGGAAGCGAGAGCCGTTTGCCGCCCTGGTCCGCTCCGTGACGTTTCAGCAACTCCACGGCGTTGCGGCGGAAACGATCTTCAACCGATTCATCGCGCTGTTTCCGGCAAATGGTTCTCCCACGCCGCAACAAATTCTCGATGTTCCGGTGGAGAAGATGCGCGGAGCGGGATTGTCTGGAGCGAAGACGACGGCGATCAAAGACATTGCGGCCAAAGCTCGCGAGGGCGTTGTCCCCACGCGCGCGGAAGCGACTGGCCTGACGGATGCCGAATTGGTCGAGCGGCTCACGACCATTCGCGGTGTTGGCCCGTGGACAGTGGAGATGCTTTTGATTTTCACGCTTGGCCGGAAGGATGTGTTTCCGGTGACCGATTTCGGCGTGCGCAAAGGTTTCGCCCTCGCCTACGGGTTCAAGGAAATGCCCACGCCGAAAGACTTGTTGCCGCACGGCGAATCGTGGCGGCCGTTCCGCAGCATCGCGTCGTGGTATTTCTGGCGCGCGGCGGACGCGAGCAAATGATTACTTGTCCAGCCGTCCCGCCGCCCAGAGAACACCACGCGAGACGTAGCCAAGAAACACGGGATCAGAAAACGTATCGTCGGAATGTCCGTAAGTCGTGCCAAAAACGCGGGCGCGGCCGTATTGATTGATCCACGCCACAGGATACGTTTTACCGTCCTTCTCGCTCACTGAGGTCGCGAGCGCTTTCGCGTGCGGCCAGAGCTTGTCGATCACGTACAGCTCATCCATCGGCGTCTTCCAATCATCTGGGATCCCTTTCACGATCGGGTGCGCCGGCTCGACCTTCTTCACCGCGTAACGGCTCTGGTGATCGTGACGCCGGCTGGTCACGCCGAGGAATTCCCGCCAGTCATCGATGCCAGCAGCGCGATACGTGTGCATGGCGCAGTGAATCACCACGGCAGGCGTACCGGCTTTGTGCGCAGCGGTGATCTTGCGAATGTAGTTGGTGTCCGTGGTGTCGGCGAAACACTCGTTGTGGATCACCACGTCGTAGCCTTTGGCCCAATTCGAATTCTCGTAGAGCGGGATCATCGCCTTCGTGCCGGTGCCGCCCTCTTGCACGATCTTCCATTCCACGCGCGCGAGCTGGCCGACGGCGTTCGTCAGCGCCTCACTTTGAAATTTGTAGTTGTGGCAGCACCCGCCCGTGATGAGCAACGCGCGCATTGGCCGGCCAGCAGTCGATGGTGAATGGCAACCGCTGGAAATCAAAACCAGCGTGAAGGCGCAACACAACGTGGGTGCGGAACGAAGCAGTTGGAACATGCGGAGAAGCTATCAACGCGGCCGACGCGCGGTCAACGCCGCCAGTGTTTTAGCAACGTGAAGAAGCTCACACGCTGAGAAGCGGGTCGGTCTTGTCGTCGAGACATTCGCGCAATGCTTCAGCGAGGCGCGAGGGCGGATAAGGCTTGGCCACAAAATCGAAACCTTCCAGCAACGCGAGATGGAACTTGTTGCCCCCGCGCGTGACCGCGAATACAACTCACCGCGCATGACCGCCAACGAACTGTTTGCCGCCATTTCGCCCGCGCTCGCCACGCGCATCATCGATGAGGTGCATGGCACGGATAAGGATCTGTACCGCGTCGCCGTCGGCGCGACCGCGCAGGTGCGCAAGGTTCGGCCGGTATTCCTCGAACGTCAGCCGCGCGCCGATCGTCATCGGACAATGGCTACCGCCATGGCGCGTCCCGAAATGCAAATGATCGCCGGCAATGTGTTGAGCGGCTGGCTGGTGAAAAATCAAAAAGCCATCCTCGTGGACTTTCTTGATGCCCTGAAGATCGAGCACAAGGAAGGTGTGGTGGATGAGCTCCCGGCCCAGGTGGACGATGCGGCGCTGATCAGCGCGATCAACATGCTGCTCGGCAAATACGAACGCGAAGTCGTGGCGCTTTATCTGCACGCATTCCACGGCATGAACGAAGCCAATTGGCCGAACCTCACGAAAATTTTTGACGAGGACGAGCGGTTGCTGCTGGGTGCGGGTTACGTTTGATCCATGGGCCTGATTCGTGAACTGAGTTCCAAAGTCGGCGCGGCACTGCTGGTTCCCTGCCTGGTGTTTGCGGCAAGTCCGGAACCTGCTGACAGCGCGTGGCAAAAACATCTCAGCGATGCGCGTTCGGCATGGCCAACGAACTCCAACCTGGCGCTCACGTTCTGCGACCGCGCCGTCGCGGTGGCAGGCACCAACGCAGCGCCTTGGATGATGCGCGCGGCGGTGCGTGATTCGCGAGGCGAGTATGAGATGGCCGTCAAAGAGGTCTCCGAAGCGCTGCGTCTCAACCCCGGCTTGATGGATGCCCGACAGTTGCGCGGAACGATCAATTTCAAGCTGTTGCACTTCCGTGAATCAGTCCGCGATTTCGATCGCTTCCTCGCCTACGCGCCGTCGCAAAAGCCGTATCATTGGCAACGTGGAATTTCGCTCTACTACGCGGGCGACTTCGAGGAAGGGCGCAAACAATTTGAGCTGCACGAGTCGGTGAACCCGAATGACGTCGAGAATGCCGTCTGGCATTTTCTCTGTGTCGCGCGCAGCAGCGGCGGCGAACGCGCGCGCCAGTTATTGCTTAAGCCCGGGCCGGACGCGCGCGTCCCCATGATGGAAATTCACGCGCTCTTTGGAGGCGAAGGCAGCGTGGAGAA
>DATHEW010000450.1:0-3073 GCA_035318425.1 Candidatus Acidiferrum sp.
CTGCGTTATCGCATCGTGGACCCGCTGCAATACATCTTCGCTTTCCGCAGCGCGCCAGACCTGATCACCAACGCGTTGAACAACGCGATGTTCTTTGCCGCCGCGCGGTTCACCGTGGACGACGCCCTGACGCGCAACGTCACGGCATTCACCGAGCGCATTTCCTCTCGCGTGGCGCGGCTTGCCGAGGAACAGAAACTCGGTATCGCGATCGAGAACGTCGCGCTCACGTCGGTGATTCCACCCCGGCAACTCGCCGAGAGATTCCGTGCGGTGCTGGACGCTTCCGTCCGCCGCGACAAAGTGCTGAACGAAGCGCGCAGTTACGCCAATGAAGCGATGAGCCGAGCGAAAGGCGAAGCCGCTACTCGTCGCGCGATTGCGCAAAGCGATCGCAGCCGCCTCGTCGAAGTCGTCGCCGCCGAGGCCAGGAGCTTTTCCAACGTGCTGCCGCAGTACCGGCAGAACCCCGAGTTGTTCATGCGCTTGAGGCAAGCCGCGGTGGTGCAACGCGTTTTGACGAATGCGGTGGAAAGACTTTATGTGCCCTCACGTGCCGACGGAAAACCGCGGACGATTCGCCTCGACCTGAGCCGCGAGCCGCAGAAGCCCAAGGCGCCGGAAGCGCCTAAGGAGGATAAGCATTAACGAGTTGGGGTTAATACGCTCACCGATATGCAAAACAATATCAGGCAGCCACGACAACCCAGCATCAGACCAGCAGTCTGGCTGTCGATTGTCGGCGTGATGATGATATGCATTCTTGCGATCACACTGTCACGCAAGGGCACCTCAAATGTTGCGACCGAACAACCGCTGTCGGTTTCAAATCTGTCGCAACGGTCTTCCTTCACGAGTGTCAAGCGCACCGCTGGCCCGGCGGCCCCAGAGCCAATGCATAACGGCCGCCGGCTAAGTGAGTGGGTTGAGGACTTGAAAACGGGCGACTACAAAACCAAAGGCGTTGCACGAGATGCATTGGTCGCCATTGGCCCAGACGCAATTCCAGCTTTACGCGAAGCATTGAACGACAGCCGATCTCTCAACTGGGCGGCTTTCGCCTTGGCGAGCATTGGAAAGGAAGGACTTCCTGTGTTGTTGGATGCGCTCACCAACGGCCCGCTGGCGATACGCCAGGAAATCGCTGGCGCGGGCGTGATGCAAGTAAGTGCGCTGCTTCCATACGAAAAGGAAATACTGCCCGTCCTCGTCGAATGTATGCGAAATGAGAACAGAATGGTGCGGGCAGGAGCCGTCAATGCGCTTCAATCATTTTGGAAGCAGCCGGAAATTGTGATGCCAACACTGATGGATTGTCTCACAGACACGAATGCGGGTGTGCGTGGCAGTGCGGTCACTGTGATACGGAAGTTTGGGCGCGACGCAGATCCGGCGCTCTCCGTTTTAGTTCGGATTGCGAAGGAGGATGCAGATTCATACGTGAAGACGCGGGCTGCTGAGTCATTGCGAGTGCTCGCGCCACAAAGGGCCGACCAGGAAGGCTTATGAGCGATGTCTCGCAACCATGGGCTGGACGCTGCAATCCCCTGGGGATTGAAACGGGCGCGGTTCCGAATCCCAACGGGATTCCATCACTCAGCCCAGGGTTGCGCGCCGGGCGCTACCCTGGGTCAACATTCCAAACGCGACCCAACCCGTTCATTGGGATTGAAAGAGCGCTATGCAATGCGGGGCACAATCAATCGAGAGACGCCGAGATCGGTTCTCTGTCTCCCTCAACGGGGAGAGGGGTGGGAAGGCGGAGCGCACTCAACCATGCAAAATTTGTGGGCAGCATCACCTCTCACCCTCATTCCCTCTCCCCGCTGAGGAGAGAGAGGCTGGACACCGCGCCCTACCTGCGCCTTGACGCTTCAACTACTTTGACACTATGAACGTTTCATCGCTTCTCAGCCGCGCGAAACCGCACGCGCATCATCACGATCACGACGACACGCTCGCGGGTTGCTCGGAGTGCGCGCACGACCATTCGCACACCACGTTCAATCTGAACCGTACCGTCTTCGGCCTTGTGCTGATCGTGAACTCGTTCCTCGTGGAATGGATTCTCGATCGCGGCAGCGTCGTTGCGGACATCAGTGCCGCCATCGGCGCGCTGGTGTTGGGAACGCCGATTCTCATCACCGCGTTCAAGGATTTGCGTCGCGGTGTTTTGAGCACGAACGAACTCGTCGCTCTCGCGGTCACGGCATCTTTTGCGTCGGGCCATTATCAGGAAGCCGGCGTGATTGCGTTCTTCATGCTCATCGGCGAGATCATCGAGACCCGCACAGCTGAAGGCGCGCGTGCTTCGATCGAATCTCTGATCAAGCTCACACCAACCAAGGCGCGCCGCATTCGCGATGGCAAGGAAGAGGAAGTCGCCGTGAAGGAACTCACCGTTAACAATGTGATCCGCGTTCGGCCGGGCGACAACGTGGCGGCCGATGGCGTGATTATTTCGGGAACGGGTTCATTCAACCAGGCGAACATCACCGGCGAGTCGCTTCCGGTTGATAAAAAGTCTGGCGATGAAGTATTCGCCGGCACGCAGAGCCTCACTGGCGTTCTGGAAATTCGCGTGAGCAGGGCAGGGCAGGACACGGCGTTGGGTCGTGTGCGCGAACTGATTCTCGCCGCCGAGAAAACCAAGCTGCCGATCATGCGCATCGTGGACCAATACATGGTTTTCTACACACCGCTCGTGCTCGTGATCGGTGCGCTGGTCTGGGCGTTTACGCAGGATCTCAGCCGTGTCATCGCGGTGTTCATCGTGGCGTGTCCGTGCGCCTTTGTGTTAGCGACTCCGACGGCGATGGTTGCGGCGCTTTCAGCCGCGGCGCGTCTTGGCATTTTGATCAAGAACGTCGCGGACATTGAACTCGCGGCGAAAATTAACGCGTTCGTCTTCGACAAGACCGGTACGCTTACGACGGGCAAACTCGCCGTGAGCCGCCTCGCGCCACAGGACGGTGTGCAACCCGCCGACTTGCTCCACATCGCCGCCTCCGCCGAGAGATACAGCAATCATCCGACAGCCAAGGCGCTCGCGCAGCTCGCCACTGAAGCCGGT
>DATHEW010000451.1:0-3901 GCA_035318425.1 Candidatus Acidiferrum sp.
CCCGGCGCGGAGTTTTTCTACGAACACGTTCACTTCACGTTTGAAGGCAATTACACGCTGGTGCGATTGTTCTTCGACGAGATCGTGAAACAACTTCCGATCGAGACGCTGCGCGGAGCGCGTGATGGCGCGCCGAGCCGCGACGATTGCGCGCAGCGCCTCTGTTGGAACGAATGGAAACAACGCGGGGTGTTCGGCGAAGTGAGACGAAGGCTTCAGCAGCCGCCATTCACAGCGCAGTTAAACCACACGGCGCGCGACGAGGAATGGCGAAGGCAGATCGACGGATTATCGCAGCAACTGACGCCGCAGCGGATGGGTGAGATCGGTCGCGAGTATCAACGCGTGCTCGCGCACGCGAAGAGCGATTGGGTGCTGCACGAGGATTACGCGAAGCTGCTCACAGAACTCGGTGATAATACCAATGCGCTCGCGCACTGGCGTGAGGTCACACGCTTGCTGCCGCACGACGCGACGCCATTCTTCTATCTCGGCACGGCGGCAGACGCGCTGGGCTTGGCGGTGGAGGCGGTCGCTGCGTTTCGAGAAGCGATTCTGCGGGACCCGAATATGGTGGAAGCGCGAAGTTCGCTCGGGCTGGCACTGGCTGCGAGCGGGCAGATCGAGGCGGGAAAGCGTGAATTGCTCAGCGCCGTGCAGATACGTCCGCGCTTCACCCAGGCGCGTGTGAATCTTGGGACGATTTTTGCCCGGGAAGGAAAGTCGAGCGAGGCTCGTGAGCAATATGAACACGTGTTGCGCATCGAGCCAGAAAACGCCGCGGCGCATTTGAATCTGGGAAAGCTCTTCTCGGCAGCAGGGGACAAAGTCCGTGCAGCGCACGAATACCGCGAGGCCTTGCGCATGGATCCGCGCAGCGCGGTGGCGCATTTCAATCTGGGCAATGTGACGGCGGGCGAAGAGGCAGTGCATCACTATCGCACGGCGGTCACGCTGGACCCGTCGTTCGCGGATGCGCAGTTGAATCTTGCGCTTGAGTTGGGCAAGTCGAACAAAACGAGCGAGGCGTTGCCGCACTTCGCTCAGTACGTGCGGCTGCGTCCCAACGATGCGGAAGGACGATTCAACTACGGCGTCGCGCTCGCGAAGTCGCGCCAGTTCAACGAGGCTGTGCAGGAATTTCGGGAGACGTTGCGGCTCGATCCGAAGAACAGCCGCGCGCGGGAATTCCTGGAGCGCATTCCGAGGTAGGGCAAACCTGCTGGTTTGCTCGTGGCGCCGCTCACTTTGGGGAAAACAATTTCGGCCAACGTTTTAGAAAAAGCGCCCCCCCCCGGAGGACACCGTATGCACACACAGAATTCGCATATCGGACGTCCGCACCGGGGCCAACGCCCATTCGTTTCTTCATCTGTGCTTCGTCGCAAGCAGCAAATTCGCCCCGATGTTTGGAACGAGTGAGTGCGAATTTTTTATCGGACGACGTTCGGCGTTGCGAGCGCAAACTCCGCCACGGATCGCAAAGCGTCGGGCAACTTGCGCCAGTCTTTCACGGGCGTTTCCCATCCCGCGCTGAAGCGCAACATGCGAGCGGCTTCAGCGTTGCCGTAGTTCATCGCGCGTACGACATGTGAAGGCTCTTCTTTCCCGCTCGCGCACGCGGAGCCCGTCGAAACGGCGAAGCCGAGCTTGTCGAGCTTGACGACCCAGCGCTGTTGACAATCGGCGTCCGGCATCAGCGCAGCGCAGGTGTTCCAAAGCCGCGGTGCCTGGGCAGAAACAATTTCCGAACCGGGAAGAACGTTGAGCAGTTCGCGCTCGAATGCATCCCGCGCGGCAGCAAGCGGCGCGTGCAGATTTTCACCGATCATCACTTCACGCACATCGAGCGCGGCCATCATGGAGAGGACGCTGGCGACATTCTCAGTGCCGGGACGGCGCTGCTCCTCTTGCGGACCGCCGTGGAGCAGGGGAGTCCACCGGGCGCGCGGCACTTTCAAGAAACCGACACCACGCGGTCCTCCGAACTTATGCGCGCAGCCGCTCACCCAGTCGCACGCGCCGAGGCCCGCGGCCGGAAGTTTCCCCATCCATTGCGCCGCATCGCAGAAGAATGGAATACCGTGTTCGCGACAGAGCGCAAGCGCCTCGCGCCACGGCTGCAGCGCGCCAGTTTCATTGTTCGCCGCCATGATGGCGACCAGCGCAGGACGCGAGCGGTTCAACTCTGTTGAGAGAAAGTTCAAGTCAACGACGCCACTGCGGCTCGCTGGAATCAACCGCAGTCGCTTACCGAAATGAAACTGCGCCGGCACGAGCACGCAGGGGTGTTCGATTGCGCTGATCCACACCTCCGCATCGGGATCGCCATCGTGCGCAATCGCGTTGAGGACGGTGTTGCTCGATTCAGTCGCGCCCGAAGTGAAGAGCAGTTCCGTCGCGTCGCAGCGAAGGTGCGCGGCAAGATTTTCTCTCGCTTCGTTCAATGCGGCATCCGCGCGCGCGCCAAGCCGGTGCGGACTCGATGGGTTCCCGCTGAAGCGCTCGGTCGCGTCAAGCCACGCCTGTCGCGCTTGCGGCAGCAACGGCGTCGTGGCGTTGTGATCGAAGTAAACCATTGGGATGCCTCTCGCGAGGCGCGACGGGATGCTACGGCGTTGAAGTTTCTTTCCGAGCCAAAACTGGTGTGCTTCGCTCCTCGCGCCGATGGCCGAAGCCAAAACATTGTTTTACAAGCGATCACATTTCGTGACGCACCTGCCGCTCACGTTTTTATACAGCCGTTCCCATTACTGGTTGGCGGAACAGGGGGATGGCGTGTGGCGCGTCGGTCTCACGCGTTTCGCGACGCGCATGCTCGGCGAAATGGTTGATCACAATTTCGAAACCGAAGTGAACACGAATGTCGCGCTCGGCCAAATCATCGGCTGGGTGGAAGGTTTCAAGGCGATCTCGGATGTGTATTGCGTCGCAGAAGGCGCGTTCCTCGGCAGCAACCCAACACTGCGCGAACGCATCGCGCTCATCGACAAACAGCCGTACGGCGATGGCTGGCTCTACGCAGTGCGCGGTACGCCCGACGCGAAGTGTCTTGATGTTAACGCGTATCGCGACCATCTCGATCGCGCGATTGATTTGATTCTCTCGAAGCAGAAAATGGACGAAGCCGAGTGACAGCGCGTGACTGAATCACTTCCCCGCCGTCCAGCCACCGTCGATGATGAAGTCAGTGCCAGTGACGAACGCCGATTCGTCGGCTGCGAGGTAAAGCGCTGCCGCTGCGATCTCTTCAGGCTGCGCCATGCGGCCAATCGCCTGCGTGGATTCCATCTCACGCCGCGCTTGCTCCGGATCGGAATATTCGGTGAGGCGCGCCTTCACGAACGGTGTCTCGACACGGCCAGGACAGATGCAATTGCAACGAATGCCATCCAGCGCGTGATCGAGTGCAATGGCTTTGGTGAATCCCACCACCGCGAACTTCGTGGTCGTGTAAGCAAGACGATCACGCACCGCCACGACGCCGCCGATGGAAGCCATGTTGAGGATTACCCCGCGCTTTCGCTCAATCATTCCAGGAAGGAACACTTTCGTGACGTTGAACATTCCGCGCACGTTCACGGCATAAAGTTTGTCCATGTCCGCGCCGTTCGTCTGAAGCATCGTGCCCACGTGGCCGATGCCGGCGTTGTTCACGAGGATATCGAGTTGGCCAAACTTTGCATACACTGCGGCGCGCGCCGCTTCGCATTGAGCTTCGACCGTCACGTCCAAGTGAACGAATTCTCCGCGTCCGCCGGATTCGGTGATTTGTTTCACCGTTGCATTGCCGTTGGATTCATCTCGGTCAGCAACGAACACATGAGCGCCTGCGGTTGCAAAGATTCGTGCGATCGATTGGCCGATGCCGGAGGCGGCGCCCGTGACGAGCGCGACCTTG
>DATHEW010000452.1:0-2311 GCA_035318425.1 Candidatus Acidiferrum sp.
CATCATCAATGAAGACGTTGGTGTCGTAGAGCAAACGCATCAGCGTTCACCCCACTGCTTGCGAATTCGTTCTTCCCAGGTTTCACGCTCTTGGCGCTGCCACTCAGCGGCATCGATATTGGTTTTGAGAGTGCCAAACACAGACCGAATCACGTTCATGTCCGGTTTCTTCGTTTGGCTGCCCAGGACGGTGATCAGAGCCTTGCCGGACGCCGGGAGCTTCTCCGGCTCTTTCGGGATGACTTCGCCATTCACAATGTCCGCTTCAATGACGATTTCACCCATACATCCAGAGGGTAGCGCCCGCGCGGGTTCACTCAAGACTCAATTCGGACTGGTGGCGAGCGGCATCGCGCCAAATCCCCTGTTGCAAGTGATCAACCCGACCGTACCGGCGATGCTCACTGCGGTGAAGTTCTAGCCATGCAAGAAACGAAAGCAGGAGCGACCCAGAAGCCAAAATCGGTGAACCGCCGCATGTTGGTCGGAATCACTGCTGTTCTCTTTGCTCTCGGCGCTGCGATCTTTCTGACGCGTTCGCCTGCAGAGCCATCATATGGTGGGAAGCCCCTTTCGGTCTGGTTATATGATGTGCAGAAGTTGGCGTATAACGAACAAGGACGAACAAATAACGCGCCCGTTCGAGCTGTTCGGACTATCGGCGCGAACGCCATTCCTTGGCTGCTGAATGAACTGCGCGCAGACGGCTCGAAACGGAATTGGCGCGGGAATGAACTACTCAAGAAACAGAGTTGGCTTAAATTCCGTTTTCCTGATGTCAACAAACGGCTATCGCGCGCGACGGTAGGCTTTCGTGCCTTGGGAGCGCCAGCGATTCCCGAGTTGCTGAAATTGTTAGATGCCAAGGTTGGATACGTGCCCGGAGCGCTCGCCTGCATCGGAGTTCCGGCAATTCCGGCGTTGCAACAGTGCCTGACAAACGCGCATCAGATACAAACAACATCAGGAAGGACGGTGATCTTCTGCCCGGGAAACACCATCAGTGCGATCCATAACGAGAGCTTGAATTTTGGGTATCTGCCGGTTTCCGCACTGAAGGATCTGATTCCAACCATTGAGGAGATTGCTGTGGGAACGAATCAGCATGCGCGCTGGTACGCCACGAATTTTCTAGAAGTCTACGGGACACAGTTCCGCTACTAGAATTATGCTCGCCTGGACCATTTACATCTCGTTCATCGGCGCGGCGCTCGTGGCGCTCGTGCCGGCGGAAAAGCCCGGCGTCGCGCGAATGACTGCGCTCACCACGGCGTTGCTCGGGTTTGTGACGACGCTCGTTGCGATCGCTCAAGGCCAGGCCACTGGCGCGTTGCAGGACGTGGTGAACGTCTCGTGGATTGCGGCGCTGGGCGCGCGTTACCACCTCGCGGCGGACGGCATCAGCGTCGTGCTGCTGTTGCTCACCGGCATTGCAGCGATCACGGGCGTGCTCTTCTCGTGGAACATCGAGAAACGTGTGAACCAGTTCTTCGCGCTGTATCTCACGCTGATCGGTGGCGTGTACGGCGTGTTCCTCAGCTTCGATTTGTTCCTGCTCTTCGTGTTCTACGAGATCGCGATCATCCCGAAATATTTCCTCATCGCGATCTGGGGTTCGACGAACAAGGAATACGGCGCGATGAAGCTGGCGCTGTATTCGTTCATTGGCAGCGCGATGGTGATGCTCGGGTTGATCGCGGCGTATGTGGTCGCGGGCGGAGGCACCTTCGAACTCACCACGCTGGCGCAATACCCATTCACCGAAGGTTTTCAGCGCTGGGCATTCCCGCTGGTGTTTATTGGGTTCGCCATTCTCGCGGGCATCTGGCCGTTCCACACGTGGGCACCGACGGGCCACGTCGCTGCGCCGACTGCTGCCTCCATGCTTCTCGCAGGTGTCGTAATGAAACTCGGCGCTTACGGCGCACTGCGCGTCGCCATGACGATGTTTCCCGCCGGTCTCGCTGCGTGGCGCAACGAACTCGCGCTGCTTGCCGTGATCGGCATCGTTTACGGCGCGGCGGTGGCGCTCATTCAGCAGGATTTCAAGTTCGTGATCGGCTACTCGAGCGTAAGTCACATGGGCTTCGTGCTGCTCGGCATGATGACGCTCACACAGATCGGCTTGAGCGGCGCGGTGCTGCAGATGTTTTCGCATGGCATCATCGCCGGGTTGCTCTTCGCCGTGGTCGGACGAATGGTTTACGACCGAACCCACACGCGCGAACTGAACGCGCTGGAAGGCATGAACCTCGCGCGCTCGCTGCCGTTTGCGGCGGTGACATTTGTCCTCGCGGCTGTCGCGTCGATG
>DATHEW010000453.1:0-2869 GCA_035318425.1 Candidatus Acidiferrum sp.
AGCCGAGAGATGGCATTGCTTAAGGCTCTTGCTTGCCCGACCGCTTCCCAAGCTCCTCCAGCGTATGCCGGTAATGCACTTCGAGATCATCGCCATCCAGCTTGAGCAGCGAACTCCAGCCAAACCCCTTCGGAATCGCAGACGGTTTGTTGAACGGCGGCTTGGACTGTTCATCCGCCATTTTCAGGAACAGCAGAAACGTCAATTGCTCCACGTAATCACCGTAGGACAGGCCGTCATCGCGCAGGATGCTGCAATAATCCAAAGCTTCTGAACGCGTTGGTTTGGCTGGCTCATGGTGCTTGAAGGCGAAAGATGGCGCGCGTCGCGATCCGCCACGCATCTCGATACAGCAAGATGGCTCTGACCGAGCGTTGCCGGTTTCCCGCAAGGTCACCTGCGCTGAGCGTGTCCGACGCTGGTTGAATTTTGTGGGGCTCGACGCCGGCTTCTATGGCTTCGGCGATGACCAATGCAGCCAATGTTCGATCCACAATGACCAGACGGTCGATCCACTGCTGGAAAGGTAATCCTCCAACTGGAATCCCGTGCGGCGCTCGCAGCATCTTTTTCAAGTACTGCACAGCCGCTGCTTCATTCAAGAACACGCGGTTTCCTTCGCTCCTTTTCAAATGGGTTTCATCCATCCAGTTGTTCGCGGAGATGGAGCGCCGCAGCCGAGAGATGGCATTGCTTAAGGCTCTTGCTTGCCCGACCGCTTCGAGCGCATCCATTTCACCGAGCACGGCGGTCTTAATGCTCAACGCCCCGCGCACCGTTACTTGAAAGCTGCACTGCTCCGTGTTGCCGGACACATCGGTCGCGACGCATCTTACCGGCGTGGTGCCAACAGCAAAAACGCTTCCTGAGGCCGGCTCACAACGCACAGTGACTTCTCCCGAGCAGAGGTCTGTCGCTTGCACGGTGAAAATAACCGCAGCCCCGGCAGCGCTCGTTAACTCGACGGTCAGATTCGATGGACAAACAATCGCCGGCGGCGTCGTATCGATCATCACGACGGTGCGGGTGGCCGTTCCGACCTCTCCAATAATGTTCGTTGCAGTATAGGTCACTGTGTAGCTGCCCGGTGAATTCGTATCGAGGCTGTCAGTCACAGAATACGGCAAGTGGATGTCAGCCACACGAGCCGGGGCCGTGCCTTGCTCCCAGGCATTAAATCCCCAGCCGACGACGGAACCGTCCGCCCGTAGTGCGAGACAAAAATCGTACCCCGGCTCGCCCGTTCGGCCACCGGCTGCAATTCCAATCACATTCGTTGCGCTCGGAGGAACCACTAGCGCGCCCGAGTTTCCCCAGACAACCACAGAACCATCGCCGCGAAGTGCCATGCTGAATGTGTCTCTGGCCGCGATTGCCACCACATTTTGTGGCGTCAGCGGGAACACGGAGCTGGGCCAAATCTTCGTGTCCCCAGGTGACTAGTGTTCGGTCACTCCTCAAGACGAGGCAATGAAGTCCGGCCGTCCGCTATCGCCACAACATTTGTGGCTGAAGCCGGAATGGCATTCTGCTGGTAGTGATTCGATCCCCAACCGACCACGGTGCCATCGCGTCTGAGCGCGAGGCTGTGTTGTCCCCCGGCCGCGATTGCAATCACATTCGTGGCACTCGCGGGAACGGCGAATTCAGGAAAGTTAGTCAGGCCCAACGTGATAATCTCGCCGTCTCCACGCAACGCCAGCGCATGATAATCGGCGGCGGGCAATGGCTATGACGTTGCTTCTCGCGGCTGGCGGTATATTGGTCCTGCCGTACGGCCCCGCTCCCCAAATGATTACTGAACCACCCGTTGTTACGGCCATGCTGTAACCCTCATTCGCCGCAACGGCGAGCGCTCGAAGACTCCGTGGTGCTCGCACTTCGCCAAGGCTGTCCAGTCCCCAGGCGAGAACCGAACCATCAGCACGTAATGCCAGACTGTGCGTGACGCCCGCCGCCAATGCGACAGGTCCATCTGTCATGATAATGCCGGGATCATGAAAAGCTGTATGGCATTCGTTCGTGATCCGCTCAGGACCGATCAACGTAAGACGCGGCGGTTCACTCCCACGGGTTGACTCGGAAAGTGCGAGGCAGGCGATGAACATTGTTTGGAGAATTGTCACTCGTGACGGGAGGAGTTTTTGGAACATGATTGCTTAGTGATTTTGTGAGCGACGCTCGGCGCGAGCGGCGGCTCTCCACGCCCGCAAATAAGAAAGTATTGCTGTGACCGGGTGCTGTGAATCCCTCGCCCTGTCGCCTCGGTTCAAATTCCGAGCAGCAGCGTCCAGGGCGGTTGCGCTCGCCCCTGACCTCGTCGCCTCATCGATCTTTGTGGTCGCCAGGACTCGATCTATCGCCACCAGACGGTCCATCCAATCTTTCAGGCTTTCGTCTGGAATATCATCCGTGTGTTGGCGCAATGCCCTGCTCAGGATGCGCATGGCCGCTGCGTCGTTCCAGAACACGGTAGCACCGGCGCTGTTCAAAGGGATTTCATCCAGCCAGTGCTTTGGATCGACCGAGCGACGGAGTCGTCCCACGGCCCTGTTGAATCCAGGCGCGCCACCGTCGGTGATTTCACCCTCGATCTCGTTGAGCACGGCCAGCTTGCTGGTCAATGCGCCAAGAACCGTCACGATGAAGCTGCACTGGTTATTATTCCCGGCATGGTCGGTCGCCGAACACACGACTGTGTTCGTGCCAACGGGCAACACGCTCCCTGCCGGTGGATTGCAAATCACCAGGAGTTCTCCCGCGCACGCATCGTGTGCTTTCGGCACAAAAAAAACTCTCGCGCCCGCGCCGCTCGTGACGTTCGTCGGGCACGGGCGGAGTTGTGTCAACGACCATGACCGTGCGCGTC
>DATHEW010000454.1:0-2835 GCA_035318425.1 Candidatus Acidiferrum sp.
GCCTCCACGAACGATGACCACGCGGTGCGCACTTCCAGTTCCACGCGACGCGAGACATCGGTGACATCCTCGTCCGCGCGCTCACGCAATGCCTTCGCCTGTTCGATGCGGCCTCCGGTGAGGAACCCGTCAAAAATGTTCCAGTTCAATTGAGCGCCAGCTTCCCAGCCATGAAGCTCCTCGGTGAGATCGCTGCTGAACTGCGAACTCTTCGCGCCGTATCCGGCGAAGAGCTGCACGCTCGGTTTGTAGCCGGAGCGCGCATCAATGATCTGCTGCTCACGCAGTGCAACACCCTTCCGCAACGCGGCGAGTTCCGTGCGGTTCTCAAACGCTTTCGCCAGCGCTTCCGAGAGCTTCACATCCACCGGGCGCGCATCGAGCTTGTCAGTCAGTTGCAGGCGCACTTCCTCGATGTCCCGCGACACCTTTTCGCCGAGCAACGTCGCGAACGTGTCCTTGCCGATGCGATAAGCGTTCCGCGCGCGAATGAGCCGGGGCCGGGCATTCGCGAGTTCCACCTCCGCGCGCAGGACGTTAAATTGCGGGACCGTGCCGGCATCGAAGCGCGTGCGCGTCTCGCTCAGCTCCTGTTGCAGCAATTTCACCGAAGCTTCCTGCACCGCAATGAGCTGTTCCGCGAGCAACACATCGTAGTAACTCACGCGGACGTCGCGCAGCACATCGGCGATCACGGTCTGGTGACTCAGCAACGCCTGCTCACGCGTGAGCTTCGCTGTACGCAGCGCGGCATTGATGCGGCCGCCTTCATAAAGTGATTGAATGATGCGCACGTCGGCAGACCAATGCTGGTCGGCGAATTCCAAGTCAAACGCAGTTGCGCCGCCCGTGCCGCCCGCGATGCGCGGCTCGAACTTGTCCGATCTGGATTCCTCGTTCGCCGCGTACTGGCTGCTGATATTCACGCGCGGCAGTGCGATCGCGCGCGTCTGCACTTCAATCCCGTGCGAAGCCTTGATGTCTGCCTTGCTCTTGAGGATCGCGCTGTTCTGTTGCACCGCGATGTCCAGCGACTCGGCGATCGAGAGCGGACGCGACAGGCGCGATTCGCTCGAGTTCGTGGCGGCGCGAACGCCAGTCACCGCGACGAGAGTGATGCAGCAGGCGTGTGCGAGGAAAAATTTCTTCATGTCGTTGCGTTTGTGCCGCGGGCAATTCGTTCGCGCCGCGAGACAACGAATGAAAACATTAATCGGCTGGGCTGCGTAAACAGGAAGTTTCGAGCGGCAGACGAATCAAACGGTGGAACTCGCCGCGTTCCGACGACCTGTGCAGTGTGGTCGCCCACCTTCAAGGACATGAACCCAGTGCGCCTGCGCCGCCGGAACCGAACCGGCGAGAATTGTGATCACTGTGCTGGGCGATTCCTAGATGGACAAAACAAAGGAAAAGGGGTCCACTCAATAGCATCCCGAATGAAATTGATCTGCACTTTGCTGGGGTTGCTTGCTGTTGCCCAATCTCTAACCGCGCAACTAATACTGAATCCCGGCGACAAATGGGACTATCATTTCACCACACTGCACGAGAGGATCACTTTTAGTCCCATGGGCATTCCGGCGAACTCGTGGGCCAGTTTGGAGTTTGACGCCAGCACATTTGGCGCGGGTGAGGCTCTTAAGCTTGAGATGTTTGCCAACCACGTGAACGAGAGCCCTTTCCACCAGGTGACCTTCACGCCGAGTTCGCCTAGCACGATTACTTCGGCTTTGGATTCAGCGTGGTACCCGGATATGACGGGTGCGATTCGCCTGACAATGTTGACCGGCTCCGTAACGATCACAAGCGTCGAACTTCATGGCCACCCGATGGCCCTTTCCGGCGCGCATCCATATTATATGACGAACTTCACTCCACAGCCGGTACCACCAAAACTCACCATTGTCCGAGGCAGTGGGCAGGTAGAACTCGATTGGTGGACGAATGGAAGCGCGGGTTACATGCTGGAGTCCACCAACAGTGTCCCCGGCGCGATCTGGACTGCGATCGCTGAATCTCCCACCGTGATCACCGGCCGTAATCACGTTTCCATCAGTACAACTGGTGCGATGCAGTTTTTCCGTCTGCGGCAATAACGTGGGCACCTGTATGGCACTATCGTGTCGTCGAGTTCAAGCCAGTCGAAAGGGGTCAGAAAAGGGGCAGCCCTCACAATTGACAATCGGGGTTGCGGCGTTTGATGCAGTCACTGATAGAACAATTCCAAGGAAGTTTCGCGGCTGTGTCTGCAGGCCAGCCGCAGCACGCTTAAACCTCAATGACGGTGGCACACGCTGCGGTTGACGCTTCGCGCACGACCGGCATTCCCGCGGATTTCATAGATGCCTACTAGTTCGCATCCTCGGGCTTCAACGGCCGCACCCAGATGTTGCGGAACTTCGTTGTGTTGTTGTGGTCCTGGAGGCGGATCGGTCCCTTGGTTGCCGTGCCGTATTTGTTGATGTTGCGGTGATTGGTCGGCCCGAAGAGTTGGCTGTGATTCTGGACGAGCACGCCGTTGTGGAACGCGGTGACGTAAGCGGGAATTTCGACCTTGCCATCTTTCACGCGCGGAGCGGTGAAGATGATGTCGTACGTTTGCCATTCGCCTGGAGGAAGTGATGCGTTCGCCAGCGGAGGATGCTGACCGTAGAGAGCTCCGGCGCCACCGTCTGCATAAGTGGGATTCTGATAACAATCGAGGGTCTGAAACTCGAAGGCGTTCATGAGGAAGATGCCGCTGTTGCCGCGGTCCTGGCTGTTGCCCACGGGCGGAACCGGTGTCGCGAACTCAACGTGCAAATGCATGTCGCCAAATGATTCCTTCGTTCGGAT
>DATHEW010000455.1:0-6766 GCA_035318425.1 Candidatus Acidiferrum sp.
AACAACTTGAAGTGAACTGTTAAACGTGAGAAGAACTCCACTTCCAAACAGCCATCGCGCGTGTGTGTCCACCCGCAGATGTCATGTGTATTGAGACAGCGTTTTTGTATGCAAATAATGCAAGCTAAGGCCGCGAATAGACGTGGTTTTCCCGGCCTTTGTGGGTTGCTCCTCTCTCTGTTGATGGCGACCGCCGGTTGGTCGCAATCGATCGAATTCCTGCCCGGCGCGCCGAGCACTTACGAGGCGGGCGGCGTCGCGGGCACGAACATCAGCATCATTGTCACGCGCACTCCGGCCAGCGGCGTCGCGTCCGTGGAATACACCACATTCGAGGGATCGGCCTTTGCCGGCCAGGACTACATCGCGACGAATGGTACCTTGGATTTCGCCGACGGTGAAACGTTCAAGGTCATCAACGTTCCGATCATTGATGACGCGCTCACGGAGCCCAGCGAAACCTTCGGCGTGTTACTCTTCAATCCCATCGGCGCAAGCCTGGGCACGAACACCGCGGTACTTGTCACCATTTTCGACAATGACACGTTCTTCCGTTTTGCCGTGACTAACGTGGTGGTACTCGAGGATGGCACCAACGTGGTCTTCACCGTGCAGCGCAATGGTGACACCAACGGCGCGGCGTCGGTGGACTTCGCAACGGTGGATGGAACCGCGATTTTCACCGCGGACTATCTCAGCACCTCCGGCACGATTCTTTTCACGAACGGCCAACTCGCTGCCACGATCACGATTCCGATCGTTGATGACTGCACGGTTGAATCGAATGAGTTCTTCCGCGTGCTGCTTTCCAATCCGATCGGCGGCTCCGTCAGTCCTGATTACGGCGCAGCCAGCGCGGTGATCGTGGACAATGACACCGCTGCCGGGCGCGCTCGTTTTCTTGGCGCGATTATCAATTCGAACCCGGATGGCGTCCCCTCGCCCTCCCGGAACCTGCCCGATCCGCTTCGTCCTTTTGTGCGCGAGAGCAACACAGTGACGATCACCGTCCGCGTCCTCCGCGAGTGCGGCTTCGAGGGTGCGCTGCGAGTGGACATCACGAACAATTTGGCGGCGCAAGCGATCTTTTGTCAGGGCGACACGAACGCCCGGCGGGACTTGGACTGGAGCTACGTGCCAACCGGAGTCGCGGGAGGTTTCACGTTGGAATGGGCTGGGGGACCGAACGACAATCCCATACGCGAGTTCGACATTACGGTTCTGACGGATGAAGCGGTGGAACTCGACGAGACCGTCATCTTTTCCTTGTTGCGCGCACGAGTCGGAAACACTCCTGCGTCGATTGGCATCCCTTCCACGCTGCCGGTCACCATCCGCTCGGCCAACTTCCCGGCCGGCGGAGTCGATCCGTTTTACAATCGTCTCATCACCGCCGGCGCGAACAGCGAGGTGCATTGCGTTTCGGTGATCACCAACAGCACATCTGGCAACAATGGGAAAAGCCTGGTCGCGGGTGATTTCACCTCGGTGAATGCGGCGGTGCGCAACCGTATCGCGCGCATGAATCAGAATGGTTTAGTGGACCAGACCTTCCAGCCGGGTAGTGGAGCGGACGGTTTCGTGAGTTCCGTTGCGCAGCAGGCTGATGGGAAAATTTTGGTCGGTGGCGGGTTCAACTCGTTGAATAACGTGAGCAGTGTCGGCATCGGGCGTCTGAATGAAGACGGCTCGCCGGACGCTACGTTCCAACCGGGCACCGGTGTCAGAGGCGCGGTGGACGACATCGCAATCCAGGAGGACGGCCGGATCATCATCGTAGGTGAGTTCGATCACTACAACGACGTGCCGGTACGGAACATCGCGCGGCTGCACCCGAACGGATCACTCGATTTGACCTTCGACCCGGGCACCGGTCCCAACGCCCGCATCTGGTCGGTCGCGCTCGGCGCGGGATTGTATCTCGGCGGCGACTTCACCGTGTTCGATGGCGTGACGCGCGGCCGCATCGTCCGGCTGTTGCCCGACGGCGCGGTTGATCCGGCGTTTGCACCAGCATTCGGGGCCAATGATGGAGTGTATGCGCTGGCGCTTCAGCCAGACGGAATGGTGATCGTGGGTGGCGCGTTCCAGACCTTCGACGGTGTCTCGCGGCCCGGGATCGTGCGCCTTCAGCCCAGCGGTTTCATTGACACGACTTTCAATCCGGGCGATGGCGTGCGCGCGGGATTGAGCACTGCGCTGGGAGTTGTTTACTCGATCCGGTTGCAACCGGACGGCTGGATATTGGTCGGTGGTGATTTCGGGCTCTACAACACGACGACACGCGCGAATCTGGCGCGGTTGCACACGGACGGGACGCTCGACACCAGCTTCCTCGACATTCATTACAATCAGACGCACCCCGGCTCGGACGGGTTCGTGAACAGCATTTCCCTCCAGGCGGACGGCAATGTCGTGATCGGTGGATCGTTCACTCTGGCCGGTGGCGGCGCGGATTACGTCGGCGTGGGCGGCACGGGAACGAACGCTATTCGCAACCAGTTCAACTTCACCCGGCTGATCGGCGGAAATAATCCCACAGCCCTGAATATGCCCGGCAACGTCGAGTTCACTTCGGTGAATTATTCCGTGGACGAATACTCACTGAGCTCCGGCGTGGGTATCGTTTTTCGACGCCTACGCGGCGAAGTCGGACCGATCCGTGCCACGTATTACACGGTGGATGGGACGGCGCGCGCAGGAATCGATTATGTTGCCACGACCGGAACAGTCGCCTGGGCTGCATGCGACATGGACCTCATCGGCATCAGCATTCCCATTCTCGACAATACTTTCGTCGAAGGGAACCGCACCTTCTCGGTCGTTGTCACCGATCCGGTCAGCATTGGCGGCGTGGCGCCATCGTATCCGGCGCTGGGAGCGCAAACGCGCGCGTTGATCACTGTTGTTGACGACGACTTCAACCACGGCGCGCTTGGCTTCAGCCAGCCGGTCTTCTCGGTCAACGAAAACGGTGCGAACGCAACCGTCACAGTCATCCGCACCAACGGCAGCGTGGGACAGGTCACAGTCCAGTATGCGACGTACGATCTCACTGCTACTTCCAACAGCGTTAACGGCCTTCAGCCCGACTACACACAAGTGAGTGGCACGCTGACGTTCTCGTCCGGCCAGACGAACCGCACCATTACGATCCCGATCAACAACGACGGCGCAGTTGAGTTCGAAGATTGGTTCGGCATCCGTCTCTTCAACGCCACCAATGGCGCCACGCTTGGCCTCAGCCAGGCCACCGTGTTGATCAACGACAATGATAATGGACGGGGCAGCGTCAGCTTCAGCCGAAGTGATTATCCCGTGGCGGAATCGAACGGGACGGCGACGATCACGTTGCGGCGCAACAGCGGCGGTAACGGTACGCTGAGCGTGGATTTCATCGCGTATGAATTGCCGCTGGTGCCGGGTGTAGCCCGTGCGGAAATCGATTTCGTAGCAGTCACCAATCGCGTCACGTTCAACCCGGGCGTGCTGACGCAATTCGTGACGGTGCCGATTCTCACCGACCGCTTCGTGGAAGGGGACGAGAGGATCGGGTTGGTATTGACCAACGTGAACAGCGGCTCCGCCATCGGCTTCATGAGCAGCGCCACGCTCACGATCGTGGACGATGATTCGTATGGCTCGATCAGCTTTGGCGATGTGAACTTTTTCGTCAGCGAACGCGGCAGCAATGCGACCATCGCGCTGTTGCGCACCGGCGGCGATGCCGAGGAAGTGTCCGTGGACTTTTCCGCCACTGGCCTCACTGCAACCCACGGATTGGATTTCATCGGCACGAACTTCACTGTGGTTTTTCCGGATGGAGTGACGACTGCCACGGTGGTTGTGCCGATCCTCAACGACGAGTTGCTGGAAGGGAACGAGACGATTTCGGTTGTGATGAACAACCCGCAAAAAGCCACGCTCGGTGCATTTCCGAATGCGGTGCTGACGATCATTGACGACGAAGCGTTGAACTCGCCATCCGGTTCCGTGGACACCGGTTTCGAGGCGCATCCGAACAGCTTCGTGAATGCGCTCGGGTTGCAATCGAACGGCAAGCTGATCATTGGCGGCGATTTCACCTCGATCAACAGCTTCACTTACAACCGGGTGGCTCGCTTGAATTTGAACGGCGGGACTGATCCGCTCTTCAAAGTGGGCGGCGGCGCGAACGATCAGATTCAGGCCATCCTCGTGCAGCCGGACGACAAGATCATCATCGGTGGCCGGTTCACGACCTACGACACGACTAATCGCGCGCGCATCGCGAGGTTGAACGACGACGGCACAATCGATTCCTCGTTCAATCCTGGATCAGGCGCTGACAATCCCGTGTTCGCGCTCGCCTTCGCGCCGGACCAGCGCATCGTGCTCGGCGGTTCCTTCACCACCGTGAACGGAGTCACGCGGCCGAACGTTGCCGTGCTGAATACGAACGGTTCCGTGGATCTTTTCTTCAACACGGGAGCGGGAATCAACGGAACGGTTTACGCCGTGGCGGTTCAACCTGACGGGAAGATCATTATCGGCGGCGAGTTTACGATGGTAAACAACACGAACCGCACACGCATTGCGCGGCTGAACCCTAACGGATCGCTCGACCTCAGCTTCAATCCGGGCGGCGGCGCAATCGGTGGCGCAGTGCGCGCGTTGCTACTGCAAGCGGATGGCAAAGTCGTGATGGGCGGGTCGTTCACCGACGTGAATGGGACGCCGCGCAACTACATCGCTCGCCTGAATGCGAACGGTTCGGTGGACGCATCGTTCGATCCGGGGACAGGCGCTGAAGGAGCGGTGTTCGCCCTAGACCTGGCGCCGAACGACCGGATCGTGGCGGCCGGTGATTTCAATCGCTTCAATGGAGTGAGCCGCAATCGCATCACCCGTTTGAATTCCGATGGCTCTACTGACCCGACGATCAATTTCGGGACCGGCGCGAACAGTTTCATCGCCGCTGTCCTGGTGCAACCCGATGAGCAGATCGTGATCGGTGGCGGCTTCACGGAGTTCAACGGCTTTCGCCGTGATTACGTCGCGCGCCTGATCGGCGGCGAGAACAGCAGCGCGGGAACATTTAATTTCATCGAGGGCGTATTCGCTGTGGACGAGAACGGGACCAACGCACTCGTGACGGTGGTTCGAAATGGCGGCACCGTCGGGACGGCCACGGTGAGTTTTCAAACGTTCGATGGCTCGGCCACGTCGCCGCAACACTATCTGGCGACGAACGGAATGCTGGTGTTTCCTCCCGGCGAAACGTTGCAATCCTTTACGGTGCCGGTCGTGAACAACGCATCCGCCGAGGGCGATGTGGTGCTTTATATCTCGCTCAGTAATCCTTCCCCCGGCGCCGATCTCGGCCTTGGCGCGGATGCGGCGATACTGATTCGCGAAGACGACTCGGTGATCGCTTTCACCACGGAAAACTACAGCGTGAACGAAGGCGCTGCCGGCGCGCACGCTACGATCTGGGCGGAGCGTACCGGTTCCACGAGCAGCACGGTGAGCGCTGTTTACACAACTGCGGCAGGCTCCGCCACCGAAGGCAATGATTACAGCGAGACCACGGGGATTGTCGTATTTGCACCGGGTGAAACCTTGAAGGCATTCACGATTCCAGTCATCGAAGACCTGAACGTCGAGTCGCCGGAAACTGTGCTGCTGACGCTTTCGGACGCCACCGTGCTGAGCAACCCATCTGCGTCGGTTTATCTGGGGCTGGCGGATGCGACGTTGACGATCGTGGACAACGATTTCCTGCCCGGCGAATTCACTCTCACGGTCGTCACGAACGTGGTGAACGAACAGGATGCGTTCGTGACGATTACGGTGCTGCGCACCAACGGCAGCTCGGGCATTGTCTCGGTTCACTACGCATTGAGCGGCGGCACAGCGACGCCGGGGCTGGATTACGTGGCGACCTCGAGTTCGCTTTCTTTTGCGGATGGTGAAACAGCCAAGAGCTTCACCGTGCTGATTTTCAATGACCAGATCGTGGAAGGGGACGAGTCGGCCTTCGTGGTTCTTTCCAATCCGACCGGCGGCGCAACTCTGGGAGCGATCACCAATGGCGTGGTCATTTTCGTGGATGACGAATCGGGAGTGCAATTCGAGAGCGCGAATTATGGCGTGGCGGAAGATGATGGTTCAGTGCGGATCACGGTGCTGCGTTCCGGCAACACGAACGTGAGCGCGTCGGTGGGTTACAGGACCGCTCCCGGCACGGCCACTGCACCCGCCGATTATACCTCCACCAACGGGGTGCTGGACTTTGCGCCTGGAGTCACGCGCCGGTCGTTCGATGTTTTCGTCTTCGCTGACGCTTTCACCGAAGGCCCGGAAACTTTCTCGGCGATTTTGCAGAACCCATCTCCCAACGTGCAGATTGGATCTCCGTCCAACGCCGTCATCACGTTGCAAGACAGTGCGCGGTTTGTTCACTTCAGTACCGACCAATACGAAGTGGATGAAGGGAGCACGAACGCGGAGATCACCATCGTGCGCTCTGGTTTGCTGACGCGCGGCATCAGCGTCATTTTCCGCACGGCGGATGCCTCAGCCATCACCGGGCTGGATTTTCTCTACACGAGCAACATCGTGAAGTTCGCCGCGGGCGAATCCAACAAAACCGTTTTCGTTCCCATCATTGACGATGGACTCACGGAAGGCCCCGAGTCGCTCCTGATGGAGTTGGTGTCCCCGACCAATGCCGCGGTCATCGCTCCGAGCAACGCCGTCCTCACGATCCTTGATAACGATACGG
>DATHEW010000456.1:0-5678 GCA_035318425.1 Candidatus Acidiferrum sp.
CAGTCCCAGCGTGTGACTCACGGCTTGCCGTCCGGTGCGTTCGCCGCTCGGATCGCGCGAGGGCAGCATGACGAAGCCCGCCTTCTCGTACTCTTCCCGATACATCCACGCGATGGCGAGGAAGTGCGGCAGTTGCCAGAAGAAGAGGATCGCGAAGAGCGCCCAGCCTTCGCGTGAAACGTCATTGCGCGCCGCTGCCCAGCCCATCAACGGCGGCAACGCGCCGGGAACCGCTCCCACCAGCGTGTTCAACGTGGTGCGCGTTTTGAGCGGCGTGTAAATGAAGACGTAGCTCACCATCGTCAGCGCACCGAGCAGGCTGGTGAGGAGATTCACGAACAGCGCCAGGTGCAGCAAACCGGCGATGCACATCAAGCCGCCGGTGATCAGCACCGCGTTCGGCGTCATCTCTCCGGCTGGCAACGGTCGCGATGCCGTCCTCGCCATCTTCGCGTCGAGATCGCGCTCCCACCATTCGTTCAAAGCCGCAGCGCCACAGGCGATCAATGCCGTTCCAAACAACGCATGACAAAGCAGCGCGAGGTCCATCGCGCCATGGCTGCCGGCGTAAAATCCAGCGAGCGTCGTGAGCATCACGAGCGTGGTGAGGCGCGACTTGAAGAGATCGCTCGCGATCGCGAAAGCCGAACGTTCGCGTTCGGGCACGGCCACATCAGCAATAGTCGGAGCGCTCGTCTTCATGCGTGTTCCAGCTCAGCTCCTTTGGGCGAGAGTAATTCATTCGCGGCAATTGCTTCCGATTCCACCGCGTTACGCGAACTGACCAGGAACGAGATCCAGCCGATGAGGAACGTCAATGCTCCGACCGCGACGTGTGTGGTGGTAACATCCACTTTACGTTCGGAAGTGATCGTGAGGATTCCCAACGTCACTTGCAGCAACACCAGCGCGATCCACGCAGTGGCAAAGCGGCGTTGCACCGTTCCGCCACGCCGAAACATCATCGTCGCACATACGATCACCAGTGCCGCAATCAACACGCCCGTGTAGCGGTGCAACATGTGAATCACGATGTGCCCCGCGCTGATGGGATTCTCGCCCGCGGCTTCGATGCGATGACTGTTGTAGGCAGCGACTGAAGATGCGTCCGTGGCTGGCCACAGTTTTCCATAAGCCAAAGGAAGATCTGGCACCGCCAGGCCAGCGTGCTGATGGCGCATCGTTGCGCCGAAGATGAGTTGCAGCAGAATCAAGAGCGTCGTGGCAAAAACAAACCGGCGCAGCGCCCCGCCATGGAACATCCGTGAAGCCTTCGCCCACCAATCGGACGTGATCAGAACAATCGACCCTGCGAGCAGAAGAAACAGTTGTGCGATCGTCGCGTGAAACACGCCGAACTCGGTGCCCCATTTTTCATCCAGCAACACGCGCAACCCGCCGATCACGCCTTGGACGATCACACCCGCCAGAATGATCACACCCAACCAACGCAACTGGTGTGAGGGTTGACGCATCGCATTCACGCCAGCCCAGATCGCGGCGAACATCGACACGGCCGCAACGGATACCAGCATCCACGGCTTGTGATAGCCCATGAGCGCGCCGGCCAGTATCATTGCGCTGATGCCGACCCAACGCTCACGGCCTTTTGTGTCGCGCGCCCACGTCCAGATTGCCAGCACGGCGCTGAAGAAGCCGACGAGATAACCCCAAAGCCGATGAGAGTGTTCGAAAAAGACGCCGCCGATCCACTTGGAAAACGGGAAAAGAAATAAATGCTCGCCGTACGTTGTTGGCCAGTCCGGCACGGACATGCCGACGCCCTTCGTCGTCACCACGCCTCCAAGTGCCACCATTAATAGCGTCAACACCGCCAGCACAAATGCAAAGCGGTGGAGCCATACGTTCTCTGTCGAGCGACCCATTTCCCTGTCTTGTTCGATTACTTAATGAATGATGCCGCTGCGACTTTCATCACAGCGGCATCCGTCCTTGAATTTTGTTTACGGCGTCGGAGCCGCTTTGGCTTCAAGCGTGAAGTCTAAAGTCTTGTTGTCGGCCGCGAGGGTGACCTTCTCAGCTTTGGCACCCGCCTTCAGGTGGAACGCTTCAACCGTGTAGTTGCCGGCGGGCAAACCACTGATCTTGAAATTGCCGTCTTTGTCCGTCACCGCGTAGTACGGGTGATCCACCACGCCCACGTAAGCGAACATCCACGGATGCACGTCGCACTTGAATCGCACCAGCACTTCCGACTTCTCGAAAACGAAGTCGCTCTTCATCGGGATCGGCTGGCCAACGTTCTTTTCCTTGTTGCCTTCAACCTTGGGCATGGAGTGAACGTTGTGCAGGAACGTGTCGGAATTCTTCACGTCGAAATGCTGGCCGGCCTGGACGCCCATAACGTACGGCGTGTACTCGCAGCCCACCTGGTCAAGGGTCGGTCCTTTGCCCGCGGGAGCCGGGGCTGGCTTCGCGCCTTCCTTGACGTAAACGAAAACATTTCCAAGCCCACTGCCTTCACCCACCATGTAGTGACGGGTCGTCAACGGCTTCGCGTGCAGCTTGCCGCATGTGGCGTCGAGCTGAATCTGTTTTTCCGGCGGAGGCGTGCCGCTAAGTTTCACTTTGCCGGTGATGTCAGCAGCCGAGGCGCACGAGCCGGCGAGCGCTGCCGCGGTGATGATGCCCAATGTCAGTTTCATAAAGAGACGCGGAACGTATGCATTGTTTTTTTCTCAGGCAAGCATGTTTCGTGAAACTTTTCACAATGTTTGCCAATTTTCGACGCCGCTCCTGAACAGCTATTCAGAACACAAATCAACAGGATGACGGCTGTTGCCGAGGTGGGCTATATCGCCGCCAAAAGTCTGTTCTCACTCTGGAACGAATTGGACCTGATCCACCCAGGCGGCGTCCTGTCCGGCAGTCGCGGTGGCGTTCTTCGAGTATCTCCATTTGAGCAGAATATTGCTTCCCGCCGGCACGTTGAAGGTGCGGAATTGCCAGTCTACTTCGCCGCTGATGCGCGTCTGCTCGGTGTCGCCGATGTAAAAGCGCAACTGATCGTTGATCGGTTCTGACGAAACTTTCCACCAGAAGCTCACTGTGCCGGGACCGTTCACGCGTGTTTCGAGTCGCGTGTTCTGGTCCGGCGCAATGACTCCGCTTTGCGTCGCATCCACGCCGTCCTCCGTGATGCTGGTTTGCGGAATCCAGGAAGCATTGCCAGCGCCGACGAAGTTCAAGCTCGGAGCGTCCACGGCATTCGCCAGCGTCAAAGGTTCCGGCGGCGCTGACGACACGGTCAGGACCGCATTGGAGCTGGCGGCGACGGCCACTTCGTTGCTCACCAACACTGAATAGTTCGCCGCCTGATCCATCTGCACGTTTCCGAGAGTCAGTGTCGGAGTCGTGGCGCCGTTCACATTGATGCCGTTCGATAAGGCCACTTCATTCGAGAGCCACTGATAGCCCAATGGTGCCGTGCCGGTGGCAACAACACTGAAGTTCACCGTTGCGCCGACGTTGACGTTCCGACTCACGGGTTGGCCGATAATGATCGGGGCTTCCGGCGCTGACGGACCAAACTGCACTTGATCCAGCCAGGCGCGATCCTGGCCCGTAGTGGTTCCGCTATTTTTCCAATAGCGCCATCGCAGGGTGTGGTTGCCCGGCGGCACATCGAACGTTTGCGGCGACCAATCCGATTCTCCGGACACGCGCAGCCGCTCCGAGCCATCCACGTAAAGGCCCAGCAGATCGCTGTTCGTTTGCGAAGAAACCTTCCACCAGAATTTCAATGTGCCTGGGCCGCTCACGGTCGTTTGCAGCCATGACTCGCCGCTGTGCGGAGTAGTGCCGCTCTGCACAGCGTCTGCGCTCTCGTGGGTCACAGTTGTCTGCGCGAGCCAGGGTGCCGAACCACCCGACGTCCAAAGCAAACCAGGCGCATCGATCGCGTCGGCTCGCGTCAGCAATGAGAGCAGCGCTCCCGAACTGGTCACGCCACCGACCGAGTTGGAAACCACAACGGAATAGGTTCCGGCTTGAGTCGATTGAACACTCGATAGCGTCAACGAAGCCGCGGTCGCTCCGCTGATGTTTCCGCCATTGGCGAGGCTGATGCCGTCACGGCGCCATCGATATGTGAATGGTGTCGTCCCGCTCGCGGTCACAGTGAAAACAACGGCCGCGCCTTCGCCCGAATTCTGGCTCAACGGTTGGCTCACAATCGTCGGCGGAGATGGCGGAGTGAACTGCACTTGATCGACCCAGGCACGGTCCTGCCCGCCGACCTTGCTGCTGTTTTTGGTGTAGCGCCAGCGGAGGACTTTTGATCCTGAAGAGATACTGACGGTCCTGAATTGCCAATTCACTTCTCCATTGATGGCGAACTGTTCTGAACCGTTGACCGAGAATCGCAGCTTGTCGTTGCTCGGCTCCGCCGAAACCTTCCACCAAAAAGTCAGCGCCCCGGGCCCGCTTACGGTGGTTTCCATCCACGATTCCTGGCTGTGCCCGATGATTCCGCTTTGGGCCGCATCCAATCCGTCATGCGTCACCGCTGCTTGTGCCACGAACGATGTGTTGCCGCCGGTCCTCCAAATCAACAACGGCGCGTCCACAGCTTCGCCGAGACTCATTACGGTTTTCGCCGAGAGAATCTCCGAATACGGCGAATCTCCCGCGACGTTGAAGGCCCGGACTCGATAGTAATAAGTCGTGGTCGATGACAACCCGGTGTCGGTGCAGTTCGTCACGTTCGGACCCACGATCGTGAATTGAGTGAAATCCGATCCGTTCGTGGAATGTTCCACCGCGAAACCTTGTTCACTATCCGAGTTATCTCTCCATCGCAGGTTGATCTGGTTACTGGAAACCGCGCTGACGACAAGAACGGTCGGAGGCGCGGGCGTATCGATTACGTGGATGAACACCATCGCCGTGACGGCGCCGTAGTTTTGTGAGTCAGCGGGTGTGAAGCTTGCGGTCAACGTCTGACCATTTCCCGCCGGCAGAATTGTCCCGGACGGCGGATCATAAACCACTGTCCCCGGCACGTTCGCAGAGGCGTTTAATTGCCTATCACTCAAGGCCACGCCGGAGACAATCGGCGATGGATTCGTCCAGAGAATTATCGGCAACGCCTTTGTCACCACAAACGTGCCGTCCACATGAGAGATGGCATAGTTGGCGTCCCCTGCCCCGCTCACGGCAATCGGATAATTCCCCACCGGACTCGCCGCCGTCGCTGAAGTGCTGAGGCTCACGGGGATATCCAAATCGTCCGGCGTGTCGCCATTTACCAAGCCGCCATAACTGGCGGTCAATGCCGGCATCGGCGCACCGTACTGTTTGCCGATGTTGTGCGCAGCAATCGTCAAAGGCGCTGGCGTCACATCGATTGGGACGGTGGAAAAAATGGTTCGGTAAGTGAGCGTGTCCGTCGGCATGAACACCGCCGAAAGTGTTTGCCCGTTCCCGGCACTCAAAACTTTGCCGGCGGCCGGACTGTAAAAGAAGGTTCCCGGCGCATTCGCGGTCGCATTCAGTTGCGTGCTGCTCAACGGCATTCCGTAAACAATACTGGCCGGGTTCGCCCACGAAATCTCCGGCGCAATGCCCGGACAATCCGGATAAATCCTGACTTCGTTCGTGGCTGAAAGTCCGCCCGCGTCCGTCACGGTCAGAACCACGCGGTAATAGTAAGTCTG
>DATHEW010000457.1:0-4480 GCA_035318425.1 Candidatus Acidiferrum sp.
GACGAGCGCGTCCGCATCGGCAACGATCGGCGCGTGAAGATCAATGACCGGAGTTTGACCGCCAGCACTCCTCACTTCGAATTCCTGTATTCGTTCGACACAAACCAACCACCGTCCGACAGCGAATATTCCGGGCACTTGAATGAAGCAACCGGGCGCAAATACGGACGGCCGTACTTGGCGCCGTTGTTCTTGACTGAAACCAACGAATTTCAAATTCCGCCCAGACATTTCCTGGCGATGGGTGACAACACGGTGAGCAGTTCCGATGGACGCAGTTGGGGACCGTTTCCGCAGGAGAAAGTGATCGGCAAATCGTTCTTCGTCTATTGGCCAATCGGCGGCTGCGAATATCTCGGCAAAGAACGCGCGAGCCGATTCGGCTGGGCGCATCGATGAGATGTGCGCGGGTGCGCGGTTCAAACCTGCGTCGGGAGTGTGTATTTAACCCAAACCCGGTCGCAGCCAGCCAAATCCAACCTTCAGATAGATGAAAATTGGAAACGGCCGTTAAGCAGTCGTTCGCCAAGAAGAAACCCGCTAATGGCTGGCCGAAACCGAAATAATGAAAACAGAATATCTCACGTCAGTCTTTTTGGCCGCTTCCTCATTGTCTAGCGTTGCGCAAGATCAAGCGGTGACAAACAACTCGCTTGGGCGGAACGTCTTTTCCGTGCTGCCGATCATCATTCTCGTGGCGCTCATCTTTTTTATCTTTCGATTTGCCAGAGAAACCAGCAGAAGAAAACCGATCCGATATTCGAAAGACACCGACAGCACATGGAGAGGGTTGAACAGGCGCTAGATCGAATCACCAAGGCACTGGAGCAAAGGAAATAGTCCGAACGAGCTAGAATGAAACATCCACGGACATCGAACGGTTTGATGGCATTTGCGCTAACTACACATTCCAGACACGATTTCGCACAATGTTTGTTATGTGCGATCCGTTTTGCATACTGCACGGAAACGAATACCCCGTTTGGACAACTCTTGTCACGCTCTTTTTACGCCCGGCTTGACCCGCCGGACGCATTCTGACATGCGTTCAAGGTGAGCACACAGGAGGATTCGCAGGAGGTTCAGATTCAGAAGCTGAAGGACATGCTGGAACGGAATGCCCAGATCGCTGAGGAGATGCGGTCGCTCATGGCGCAAATGGAACGCTCGATGCGGAAACCGGAACCGCCGAAACCTCCGAAGCGTTAAGCACACCCGCAGCGCCACTGGCCGCGATCTTAATCGGCTTCGCTGGCTCCACGCGGCTGACAATCACGGCGAAACTCTTGTGCTGATACTCCCAAGAGTCTTCGCCCAGGTCTCGCAGTAGTCGCAGAACCCGCGCGCACGCCCGCCGCAACTTTCGCCGCTTAACCGGCAACTCGCGCTTGCGATTCTCGTAATACATCCGGGACTTCTGAAGCGCCACGCGGAAGCCGATTTCGCGGGCCTGAAGCTCTTTCCAGATGTGATCCGGCGCATACGCCACGCGCTTGATTTCACTCACACGCGACGGCGGAAATCCAGCCTCCGCCAACGCCTTCGACACTTCGTCGGGATCAAGCTCATACCACCGGATATGGTCGCAAATGCGCAAATACACGTCCGCCACCGCAACCGCCGCCCGAACGAACGTTTTTCCAAGCTCTGTCAGTTGCGCAACGGACTCTGCGCGCGGCTGATTGCGCGCCGGTTGAAACCAGCGATACGGCAATTCCAACGTCAACGGCGGCCCATACTCGCGCGGCGGAATGAAGACCTTTTGCAGCTTTTTCATCCCGCACCGCCTCCGCAGTAACGCTGCGTTACTGTGTGCAGGAATTGGGGCAAATTCTTCCAAAATTGGGTAAAGTAAACAAGGTTAGCGGGGCGCAGCCGCTTCGCGGCTTGCGCCCCTCTCTCCGGTGATGTAACGCCACAGGACAAGCCGGAGCGCTGCAACCGTGGCGTCGAAAGAATGCAAAGAAGGACCCGGAGGCTGCTTAGGGTCACAAGGTATCTGTCGCGCTTCGCGGCGGCTGAGGAAGTTAGAACCGGAGGTTTATGCGCCCTCTGGGGCCGGGCGCGCGGCCCGACTAAAGCTGACGCCAGTAACGTTGCGTTACGTGCCCTCATATTGCGCCCTCCAAAAGATACGCGAAAGCATTATTCAAGACCTCGCCGCTTCGCGAAACCCGTTGGTTTGTCTGGTAATCGCTGAGCCGAAAATGTCGAGCGCTTCGGCGCGGCGCTGCACTCTGCCCTGCCCTCCTCGCTCGCAAAACCATCAAACGCAACTCTTCTGGAATCCGCTGGAGCGTATTGTCGATGAACTCAAATCCGTTTGCTTCACACCACTGGCGCGCTACGTATTTGCTCGGGAAGAAACTGAAAACATAGCAGTAGCTATTGTCGAAGAAACGCGAACGCGGGCCGTCATAGTATAACCTATTACGCAGCGTAATTTTGGACTCACCTAAATCATCTGTTAGGGACTCTATTCCATTCATGGTCAAGCACCTAATATACCTAAATGCCTGCCCTAACGTCAATTGGATGGCACCTAATACGCGGGGTCTGTTTGTTAAGTGCTATTTAGCGATGGATGACCAATGAAACATTTCACCCAGCGCGTTTGCCATGAACTGGATGGCGACCGCGGCCAGCAGTAATCCCATGATCCGCGTCGTGATCCGCATTGCGATTGGGTTAAGCCACCGCGCTCCGTGTGCTGACAGGTGCAGAATGATGTACGCGATCACTCCGATGAGCGCGATTACTCCGAGCAACGCCAGGTTTTGCGTAAAACCGATGGCGCGATTGTGCAGCAGGATCACGGTCGAGATCGCGCCGGGACCAGCAAGCATCGGGATGGCGAGCGGCGTGATGGCGATGTCTTCCTTGGCAGCTCCCGCGGCGGTTTCTTCCCGGGTCTCCTGAACACGCGAGCGTTGGGCGCGGAGCATGTCCAACGCGATGAGCAACAGGACGATACTGCCGGCGATCTGAAACGCCGGGAGGGTTATCCCGAGAAATTCCAGCACACGCGTCCCTAGCATCGCAAAACTCATCAACACGATCACCATGACGATGCATGCGAGCCTTGCCGTTCGTGTGCGCTCGACGGGCGTGGCGTCCGGCGTCATGGCGAGAAAAGACGGCACGACCGCGATCGGATCGACGATCACGAAGAGCGAACTCAGCGCGAGCAATGCGTATTCAAGCACGGTCATCGGAGGCACGAAACGAGCAGGGGGCCAGGATCGCATCCGGCATTCCGTGAATGATTTTTTTGTCAGCCGGACAAATGGTGGCAAGCACGCCACCCAGGTTGGCCCGAGCCTGGTCCCCTTCCCCGCTGACAAAATAATATGGACACAGGCGCACGCGACCCGGCATGGCGATCACCTCGTTGGCTTCGAAATCGAAATACCGCGCCGGGAGCGTGGCGGGCTTGTGATAGCGCTGCAGCACGTAGGGCGATGACTCGAAACCGGCGACCGCCTTGTCCACGGCGGCGCTCCATTCCGCTTGTGACAAATCGTTCCCGAGATAAACGCCGCGCGCGCCCCATGCCTGCGGTGAAAATCCGGAGATTTTCAAGATCAGCTCGCGTTCCCGTTGAGACAATCCTTTCAACTGTTCCCAGCTTGTCAGATTCAATTCCGGAATCGCGGCGTGCGGCGGCAAAGGCGCCGGGTCCACGGCCCAGCTATACGGGATCAACGTGAGCAATTGTTTGAAGAAACTTTCGCCAAGTTGCTGCCGCCAGAATTCCCGCAGGTTCCGGTTCCACAACAACGCGAACAACAGTTTTTCCTCGAAGATCATTTTGGGCGGCGGCGTGACCTGGATTTGTCCCTCACTGGCTGCGGCGAACAAGGCGGGAGCGCCCGGCACATTCGCCATGTCGAACAGCTCGAAGAACCGATAGACGGCGTCCCCTGCCCTTGCCTCGGTGAAGTTGGCGTCCACGACATTGAAACGGGCGCCCAGCCGTTCCTTCATCCATTGCATCTCGGGCCGATACGTTTCTGCTTCGTTTGATACGACGATGTGGATGCACCCTGCCCCGCCGAAGATGCTCTCGAATCCGCGCAGCATTCCGTCCGCGCCGCCAATGATTTTGGCCCCCGAATTCATCGCAGCGGTGTAAGTCTCATTCAACCACGCCGTGAGTCCGATGCCGCCGGGCACGCTGTCCAACTCGGTGATGCTCAATGCGGTTTCCGTCAGCAACACATCTGGTCGAATCACCCGCGGGACTTGTCCTTTGAAAGCAGGAGCTCGTTGGAGATGGATCAGCTCTGGCGGTTTCCCGCGATCCAACAATTCTGAAATCCATGCAGGTTGTTTTCCCACGACGCTTTGCCGGTACAACAAATCGACCGCGCGATAAAATTGAAGAAGGACACGTCCCAACCCGTTCAGTTGCTCTACGATTTCTGGCGCCAGCGTGAAAGGTTCAGGTGAAATGCGCCAGGTCTGGCCAGCGAACAAT
>DATHEW010000458.1:0-7951 GCA_035318425.1 Candidatus Acidiferrum sp.
AAATCGAGCAACGAACGTGCGCGCTCGTTGTCGGCGAAGGAACCTTTTGCGTTGAACAACTCGAACGCGTCGATGCCATGCGTCGCCTCGGTCCCGTCACGCTGATCGGCATTGCGCAACAAACCATCTTTGCGCCGGAACGGATGGGGCATGAGCGCCAGCCCGCCCTGGGCGTGAATCTCCGCGATGACATCCGCTCGATTCGTGGAATGGATGCCTTCGCACAAAAACAAACCGATCAAGTGTGAACCATCGTCGAGCGTTCGTTCCTCGCCGATTAAGAATTCCAAGTCGCTGCCGCACTCACGCGCTCGTCGCTGAAAACCAAAGGCGCCTTTCACTGTGTCGTGATCGGTGATGCAAATGACGTCGATGCCTCGCGCTTTCGCAGTGCGGACCATGCCATCGAAGGTGATCACCCCGTCCATCGAGAACTCGGTGTGACAGTGCAACTCAGCAACAAACGTGGACGTGCGAGACATCAGCGTTTCTCCGCAGGAACGGCGGGCGCCGTAGCGACGACCTGCCTGATGGGTGAAGAGCCGGATTTGCCGGTGGACGAGCCGAAGAAAGTGCGAAACCAGAGCTCCTGCGTCAGTAATGTCCAGATAAGCATCCCGTTGTCTTCGCGGCCGCAGCGGTCATTTTGAATGCGCCGGCGCACGTAATCCGCATCCCACAACGCGCGGCTTCTTAAAGACTCTGCGCTGAGGAGATCATCCACCATGGATACCAGCGGGCCACGTATCCAGGCGCGCAGCGGCGCGTTGAAGGGCGCTTTCGGCCGATGGACGATCTCGGCCGGCAGGTAACGCTCGCCCACTTTTTTCATCAGCCATTTTTGGGTGTTGCCACGAATGCGAAAGCGAGGTGCGAGGCTGAACATTTTTTCGACGATCCGGTAGTCGGTGAGCGGCGGACGCGTTTCGATGCTCGCGGCCATCGCTGCCTTGTCCGCGTAAGTGAGATTGTGCTCGGGCAGGAACACACACGTGTCGTTCCAACACATGCGCGTGAGATAACCCAAATCACGACGCGCGAGCCGCGGCTCCTGCGCCCGGAAAAATTGTGAATCGTGATAACGGCTTCCCGGGAAAAGCGCTTCGAACTGTGCCGGGGCCAGCGACAGATCAGCCGCGAGGTAGCGCTCGGCCTGCGGCAACGACGCGAAGGAGGCAAACCGCTTCGCCCAACGCAAATACCGAAAGCCCTGCTTCCCACTCGCAACGGGGATTCGATCGAATGTTTTCTCTATTGCGTTGCGGAAGATGCCGGGGACAAATGCCTGGTAAGCATCCGCCTTCAGACAAGCGAGATGTTTTCTGTAACCGCCAAAAATCTCATCTCCGCCCACGCCATTGAGAAGCACTACGATCCCGAGATCGCGTGCCGCCTGCGAGATCATAAACGTGTTGATCGCAGCCGGATCGGACAGCGGTTCGTCGAGGTGCCAGACCATCTTCGGAAGCAGATCGACCACGTTCGGCTCCAGCACAAACTCGTGAAACTTGAAATCGAGATCGCGCGCCACGCGCTTGGCGTAAGCAGCGTCATCCGGCATGCGTTCGAACTTTTGGTCTGCCTCCGAGAACGCGATCGTAAAGGCGTGCAAGTCGCGGTCCGTGTTCGCGCGCATCAACGCGCTGATGAGCGATGAATCGAGACCACCGCTCAGGAATGTGCCCACTGGCCGATCAGCGATCATTTGCAACCGCACAGCGTCCTTGAGCAGAGCATCCAACTCGTCCACCTCAGTGGCGTCATCGGAGTTGTGTTCGGTCGGGTTGACTTCCCAGTAACGGTGCAGCGTCAGTGATCCGCGTTTGAATGAAAGCGAATGGCCGGGCGCGAGTTTCTGAATGCCTTCGAATCCAGTGAGCGGTGAAACCTGGAAACGCGCTGGGGTCAGCAGTCCCTCATAATCCGGACGGCGTGGGACGAACGGTAGTTCAAGCAATGCCTTGATCTCAGACGCGAACGCCAATTGGTTTCCCGAGTGCCAATAATAAAACGGCTTGATGCCAATGTGGTCGCGCGCCGCGAAAACCGCTCCCGTCACTCGATCAAGAATGGCGAAGGCGAACATGCCGTTGAAATGGCGAAGGCAATCCGCGCCCCAACATTCGTAAGCACGCAAAATGACCTCGGTGTCACACCGCGAGCGAAATTCAAACCCGCGCTGTCGAAGTTCGTCCCGAATGGATTCGAAGTTGTAAATCTCTCCATTGAAGACAATCCAGTGCCGCTCGTCCGAGGACATGGGCTGATGCCCGGCGGGAGAGAGATCGAGAATAGCGAGCCGGCAATGGCTCAAACCCGAGCCGAGTTCCGGGAACCAGAGCGCCCCGTTGGAATCTGGCCCGCGATGCGATTGCACGCGCATCATCGCTTCGAGCAGCGACGGTTCGCCGCAATCGATTAGTCCAGCGATGGCACACATGCGCTTTGATTCGCCGGTTGCGCTGGCGCGCTAAAACCTTCCGCGCTCATTTGGTCGCAAAGATGAAAAGATACCAGCCGAGACGGGGTGCGAGGAATCTTTCGACCGCAAATGGAATCCATCGCGAGTAGCGGCGCAGCGGGAAGTGAGCGACCTCCGTGCGCACTCCCTTGAACTTGGCGAAGAGATCCCGCGCTTCCCGTCGGTTGTAGGCGAAGGCCACCGGGCATTCCGGACCATCTGTGCAGTGATGCACGAAGCGTCCCGCGCTAAGATAGCTCCAGCCTTCGCGTAAAAAATTCTGGTAGTGAATCTCCCAAATCCGCCGGTCCTGATTGCCACGCACGCCAGTAATCTCTTCGTTGCGCAGGCGTTCACGATCTTTTTGCCAGCGCCCGGCGCGTGAAAGAATCTTCAGCAACAGGCGCGCTCGCATGTAGAGCATGATGCGCACGACATAATTGAAGCTCCGTTTGTGATAGAGCATGATGATCGCCCGCCCGCCCGGTTTCAGAACGCGCCAGACTTCATCGATGGCCCTGGCGGGATGTGGTGTGTGATGCAGCACGCCGTGGGAATACACGAAGTCAAAGGTCGAATCCGGCAAGGTGAGTTCCTCCGCGTTTTGTCTCAAGAAAGTGCCCTTGAGGTTCAGGACGTTAAAGTGCTTTTCCGTCGCCGCCAGCGCCGCGTCAGTCAAATCAACACCGGTATAAATGCCGCCGTTCAGCGCGAACATGGCGCCGTCCGCGCCGTTCCCCGTTCCAATCTCGAGGACGGTTTTGTCCTTCGCCTCGGCAAACGGGACGAGCAAGGGGATGTGCCACTCAGTCCGGTAGCGGTAGTCGCGAAATTTTTCGTAGAAATCCCGCTCGTCGGAGAAGCTGCGGACGAAATGAGTGCCGCACGCTTCCGTGTTCCAGAACTGATTAACGTGTTGGACCGTCGCACGACTTTCCATGTGAGCGGGCAGCTTACTGAACCGATGTGACCGGAGCAAATGGCTTTCCGTGAGCCAACGAAGCTCAGCGAAGGAATTCAGTGCGAGGTTCATGCTCGCCAGGTCACTTTCGGTTCGGAAATTGCATTTCCCTCGGGATAGTACACCAGGATCGCGTCACTGGAGGATTGCGCTGGTTTGGTATTCCACGCATTTTCATGCGCGCAAATCAGATATGGGAAAGAAAGCATTGATCACAGGCATCACGGGCCAGGATGGCTCGTATCTCGTCGAGTTGTTGCTCAGCAAAGGCTACGAGGTTCACGGCATCATTCGTCGTGCGAGCACATTCAACACGGGCCGGTTGGAGACCGTTTATCAGGATCCGCACGAGAGTGGGAAACGGCTCTTCCTCCATTACGGCGACTTGTCGGACGGCAGCTCGCTGGCGCGTTTGATGGGCAAGATTCAGCCGGAGGAAATTTACAATCTCGCCGCGCAAAGCCACGTCCGCGTGAGTTTCGACGCGCCGGAATACACCGCCGACGTCACTGGCACCGGCACCGTGCGCTTGCTCGAGGCGATCCGCGAGACGGGCATCAAGCCTCGTTTTTATCAGGCGTCATCGAGTGAGATGTACGGCAAGGTCCAGGAAGTGCCGCAGAAGGAAACCACGCCTTTTTATCCGCGCTCACCTTACGGCGCGGCCAAGGTTTACTCGTTTTGGATCACGGTGAATTACCGTGAGAGCTACGGCCTTCACGCGAGCAATGGCATTCTCTTCAATCACGAATCGCCTCGCCGCGGTGAAACCTTCGTGACGCGCAAGATCACGCGCGCCGTCGCCAACATCAAACATGACCTGCAGAAGAAACTCTTTCTCGGCAATCTCGATGCGAAGCGCGACTGGGGTTACGCGAAGGAGTACGTCGATGCGATGTGGCTGATGCTCCAGCAGCCCGAGCCGGATGATTACGTAATCGCGACGAACGAGACGCATTCGATCCGCGAATTTCTCGAACACGCGTTCACGCACGTGGGATTGAACTGGCAGGACTACGTCGAATTTGACGAACGCTACTGCCGACCTGCGGAAGTGGATTTGCTCATCGGTGACGCCAGCAAAGCCAAGGCGAAGCTCGGCTGGGAACCGAAGACCAAGTTCGTCGATCTCGTGAAGCTGATGGTCGATGCGGACCTACAGAAGGTGACCGACAAACTCTCCGGCAAAGTCACGGTGATGGAGCAGCAGTAGCCCGTGTGATCCACCCCCTCCCAGCGCCACATCGCGAGATTCGCATGAAGGTGGCGATGTCGCTGTTGTGCGAAAATCCGTACCTGCGCACCGGACTTACCACGCTGTTTCACGAGTTCGTCAAGCACAGCTTGCGGTTGTTCCCGCGAGTATCGTGGTTGCTCTTCGTCGGGCCGAATCAGCAATGGACAATTGAAGATTCACGTATCGAGTTGAACCGGGAATTTCCTGCCAATGATCGGCTGAAGGAACGTCTCGTCGCCGATCATTTTCAAGTTCCCGGCGTTGCGCGGGCAGCGGGAGCGGACGCCTTGCTCACCATCGGTTTTGTTCCTGTGCGGAAGACGTTGCCTGTGGCCATGCACATCTTTTCCTTGCAGCACCTCGACCCGGCGAATCGCGTCGGTGTCGCCCGGGCTTTGTATCGCAAATGGCTGACTCAGTTTAGCTGGCCGAAGGCGGACTTGATTATCACCAATTCCCAGTTCGCGCGATCACAGGTGCTCTCGGTGCTTCCGCAGTTTGCCGATCGTCTGGTGCAAAGCTACGAGGGTTTGCAGCACGAACAGTTCAACACGGTGGCGGCTGCTGACGAAGCTGAGAAACTGCGCGCGCAGTTCGGCATCGCTCCGGGCTACCTGCTTTGGATTTCCAATTTTTATCCGTACAAGCAGGCATCCTTGCTCATCGATGCTTACGCCCAGTTACCAGCCGATCTTCGGCGCCGTTATCCCCTCATCTTCGTTGGCGGTGATTGGGTCGGAGAACTCGAGGCGCGCCAGGAACAGGTTACCCGGCTCGGCTTGGACAAGGACGTGACGTTCATCGGATGGATCGCTGACGAATGGCTCGCGCCGTTTTACCGCAATGCACGCGCCTTCTGTCTTCCGAGCCGCGAAGAAACATTCGGCCGGTGCGTTATCGAAGCGATGGCGTGCGGCACACCATGCATCGTAAATGATATTCCCATCATGCGCGAAGTAACGGCAGGTCATGCTGAGATCGTCGATTTCAGGAATACCCACCTGGTGGCCAATGCGCTGAACCGCGTGCTTATTGATGAGGCGTGGCGACGTGACGTGATCCCCGTCGGCATTTCTCGCGCGCAAGAGTTCACGTTCGAGCGACTGGCGGCCGAGCGTCTCGCAGCGATTCATCGGCTCGTGTCGCGAAAAAAGGTGTAGCGGCACAACGGGGCCATTAGTATCTCTTTGCCCATCAGCGAGCTAACACTCGTATAGCAATCAACTGTGGAAAAGATTTTCATCACCGGCGTCGCCGGATTTATCGGGAGCACGCTCGCAGATGTGTTGCTCGCTCAAGGCAAACATGTCGTCGGTTGGGACAATTTCTCCACTGGCCAGGAGCGTTTCGTCGAGAGCGCATTGCGTCAGCCGAACTTCAAACTCGTTCGCGGCGATAACTTGGACCTGAACGCGCTCACTGCGGCCATGAACGGTTGCGACACCGTCATCCACCTCGCTGCGAATGCCGACGTGCGCTTCGGGCTCGATCATCCGAGCAAGGATCTTCAGCAGAACACCATTGCCACGTTCAACGTGCTTGAAGCGATGCGCGCCAATGATGTGAAGCGCATCGCGTTCTCATCCACTGGTTCCGTGTACGGCGAGGCCGAAGTCATTCCCACACCGGAAAACGCCGCGTTCCCCATCCAGACTTCGCTCTATGCAGCATCGAAGGTCGCGGGCGAGGGCATGATTGCCGCGTATTGCGAAGGCTTTCAGTTCGAGGGCTACATCTTCCGCTTCGTCTCGATTCTCGGTGAGCGCTACACGCACGGGCACGTGTTTGATTTCTACAAACAGCTCATCGAACACCCCGATCATTTGCGCGTGCTCGGCGATGGCACGCAGCGCAAGTCGTACCTCTACGTTCAGGACTGTGTCTCCGCGATTTTGCATGTGATGAACGCCGGCACTGCGAGGAAGGCGAAGCACAATGTCGAAGTGTACAATCTTGGCTGCGATCACTTCGTGCAGGTGAAGGATTCAATCGGTTTCATCTGCGACGCGCTCGGTCTGAAGCCGCGCTTGGATTACGCGGGCGGCAACAAGGGCTGGGTCGGTGACAACCCTTTCATCTTTCTCGAGACGAAAAAGATTCGCGCCACCGGTTGGAAGCCGCAACTCACGATTCAGCAAGGCATTGAAAAAACGCTGCGCTGGCTTCAGGCAAATGAGTGGGTTTACGAGAAGCGCCCATGAACGTCACCGTCCTCGGCCTCTGGCATCTCGGCTCCGTCACCGCCGCGTGCTGCGCGAAATATTTCAACGTCACCGGTCTAGATCTGGATGACGCGTTGATTGCCGGTCTTCAGCAAGCCAAAGCGCCGCTGCTTGAACCAGGTCTCAACGAGTTGATCGCCACCGGAATCGCAAAGAACGCGCTTCGTTTCACCACTGATCCCAGTGATGCGTGCGCTCGGGCGGATGCTCTTTGGATTTGCTACGACACGCCGGTGAATGACAACGACGAGTCGGACGTGCCGTTCGTTCTCGCTCGCGTGCGTCGCTGCCTGCCGCATCTTCCGGCGGGTGCGCTGGTTTTGATTTCATCGCAACTTCCGGTCGGCACGACGCGGTTGCTGGAGCAGGAATTTCCTCAGCTTCATTTCGCCGTCTCGCCGGAAAACCTGCGCCTCGGCAAAGCCATCGAGGCGTTCGAGAAAGCTGATCGCGCCATCGTCGGCGTTCGCTCCGATGCAAAGCGCGTCTTGCTGGAGCAACTGTTCAAGCCATTCGCCGCACAGACGATCTTCATGCGCATTGAATCGGCCGAGATGGTGAAGCATGCGCTGAACTCGTTCCTCGCGCTCAGCATTACCTTCATCAACGAGATCGCGCGCGTGTGCGAACATGTGGACGCGGATGCAAAGGAAGTTTCGGTTGGCCTCAGGAGCGAACCGCGCATTGGACCGAAGGCGTATCTTGGTCCCGGCGGACCTTTCGCCGGCGGCACCTTGGCCCGCGATGTCGTGACGCTCACGAAGCTCGGTGCGGCGCATCACGAAACGCTGCAACTGATTCCAGCAATCAAGGAGAGCAACGACCAGCATCGCACCTGGGCATTGCGGCGTTTGCGTGCGCGACTTGGCGAGTTTAAGGGCAAGACGATCGCGGTGCTCGGATTGGTTTACACGCCCAACACTGACACGCTCCGGCGCAGCGCTGCCGTCGAGTTGTGTCGCGCGCTGCTGGAAGCTGGCGCACGCGTGCAGGCATTCGATCCTGCGGTGAAGGAATTGCCCGGCGAGCTTTCAAGAATCGTGCTGACGAATGATTTGTCCGACGCTCTT
>DATHEW010000459.1:0-4601 GCA_035318425.1 Candidatus Acidiferrum sp.
CCACTCCAAACTTGCACGAAGCGGACGCCACGTTCGACGAGGCGACGCGCGGTCAAACAGCGCCGTCCGAAATCCTCCGTCACTTTGTCGTCGAGGCCGTAGAGCTGCCGGTTCGGTTCGCTTTCGCTTCTTATGTCAAATGCTTCAGGCGCGCTAAGCTGCATCTTCGCGGCGAGTTCGTAAGCTTTGATGCGCGCTTCGAGGCGCGAGTCGCCGGGGTTCAGCGTCAGGTGTTCGCGATTCAATTTCTGCAACAGCGCGCGTCCATCGAGGTCGGCGCCCGCAGTAATATATTTGGCGCTGGCCGGGGCGTGCAGATCGGCAATCGGCGCCGCCGCGCTCGGATTGATGATGGTTCCTTGATGTGATACGGGGAGGAAGCCGGAGCTGAAGTTGCCTTTCTGATTGTAAGGCAACCCGCGCGTATCCGGTAGCACAACGAACGCGGGAAGATTGTCGGTTTCGCTACCGAGCGCGTAACTGGTCCACGCGCCAAAACTGGGAAAGCCCGGCAGCAAAAAGCCGGTGTTCATCAAGTAACTGCCGGGACCATGAACATTCGTCTTCGAAGTCATGGCCATGAAGAACGCTAGATCATCGACACACTTGGCCGCGTGCGGCAACAGGCTGCTCACCCAGCGACCACACCGGCCGTGTTGTTTGAACTCGGACATCGGCTTCAACACGGTGCCGGGTTCGCTGGTCGCCGCTTCGACGCGTTTGCCTGCGCCCGGATCGAATTTCTCACCATGCCGCTTCAACAGCCCGGGTTTGTAGTCGAACAAATCCATCTGGCTCGCGCCGCCATTCATGAAGAGTTGGATCACGCGCTTGGCTTTCGGCGCGTGATGCAGCTTTCCGGTCAATACGCCGGGAACGGGCGAACCCGAGACGGAATTGATCGCCCCGGGCAAATCCTGCTGCCCGAGCAAATGAGCGAGTGCGATTCCGCCCAAGCCGCCGCCGAACCGCCAGAGGAATTCGCGGCGTGTGCTCACGTAATGTTTTGTTCCGCAGTGCATTGTTAATTCACGAACATGAATTCGTTGCTGTTGAAGAGCACACGACAAAGATTGGCGAGGCCGTGGTCACGCGCGTAGTCAGACAGGTATTTCATTTCATCCGCCGTGGGGCGGCGGCACCAGACGAGTTCGCAGGCGAGGGTGACTTGTCCAGCGACTTTCGTTGAGTGTTTCTCCAGCCGCGCAGCGAAGTGTGACGCGTAGTTCGCCACGAAGGCGTCGTTCCACATCGCAAGCGCCTGCTGCACGGTGACGCTGGAGTTGCGCACCGGCGTGAGTTGATCGCCGGCCGGACAATCGAGCGCGTCCATGAATGGATCGGGCAACGTTCGAAACAAAAAGCGATACACGCTGCGCCGCCGCGCTTGCGCCGAGTCCACGTCGAACTTCGCATAATCGACTTTCGGCGTGACGTGATGGCCGGGCTGTAAATCGAACTGCATGTCACTCGGGCCGCCCATGCGCAGGTCGAGCGCGCCGGAGATTTGCAGAATGGCGTCTCGCACTTGATCGGCATCGAGTCGGGTGCGGTTCATTCGAGACAGAAGATGGTTTTCACTATCGGGTTGAACAGAAGGCAACGAAAATGGGGAAAGAGAGCCTCGTTCTTTGTTTCCTTTGTTTGCTTCTGTTGAAGATCGGCGATACGTCGCGCTCGTCACGATCAGCCGATGCAACGCCTTCAGCGAACCTTTCGCATCGTCACGGAACCAAACAGAGAGCCAGTCGAGCAACTCGGGATGCGAGGGCGCGCTGCCCATCGTGCCGAAGTCGTTCGGTGTCTCAACCATCCCGCGTCCGAAGTGATGGTGCCACACGCGGTTCACAATCGAGCGCCACGTCAATGAATTGCCGGGATCGGTCAACCACTTCGCCAGCGCGGCGCGACGCGCGCCTTCGTTCTTCTCCTCTGCGATTTCAAATCTCGCCTGAAGCGACTCAACGCATGAGAGAGATCCGGGCGCGGCTGCCGCCTGCGGCTTATTGATGTCGCCGCGTTTCAAAACATGCACGACTCGCGGAGCGCCCGCCGGCTTGTGACTGCCATCGGGTTCAAAGTCGCTGGCGGCGGCGTAAACCAGTGAGGGCTTCGGCAGTGCCGCCAGTTCATCTGTGATGCGACGGTTCACAACCAACTTCGCAAGTGCCACCTGTTCGTCCTCGGTGCGGTTGGCTTTCGGCAACGTCAAGATTCGTTCCACATCCGCGGGGAGCGCAGTCGTCGCGGCCGGAGATTGCTCGCTCGTCACCGACAACCGCAGCCGTCCGATGACGTGGCCATCACCGTGAAGTTGTTTCAAGACGAACATGAGCTTGGTGTCCTCTCCAATCGTGAGCGGTTCCTTCAGCTTGAACACAGCGTGGTGTGATTCACCGACTTTCGGGTGAATGCCCCAGGCGGTCTTTTCGTTTCCATCCAGCGCGTGATCGATGGTCCAGCCGGATTGGTTGAAATCTGCCGAGGCGCTGGCGAATTTCACTGGCCGGCCATTCGGGGCGTCAGGCTCGAACACGAGCAATCGGAACTCGTTGAGATGGAAGTTCCCGTTGTCCTGCCGACCAGGACCGAGCTTTGGGAGTGATTCGTCGGCGAGCACTTCGAGGCGAATAGCGGTCAACCTCGCTAGAGGTGCGCGAGCGGTGATGGTGTAAGTATCGCGATCAGGTCGATTTCCACTGGCCAGAACAGCGCCGTTCGTTTGACGCGTCAGGATGGCGTTACCGGCCGGCATGAACGTTTCGGGAATGAGAGTTTTCCATCGACCCTGCGACTCGGAATGTGCTCGTCCGAAAGCCTCCATTGGTTCGGCCATTTCCGCGCTCATTAACCATTCGCGGTCCTTGTTCGCACGTTCGCGCTCGCGGAGCAGTGCCACGCGCTTTCGATGAACGTTCGCATCAGAATCGTAAGTTCGATTCGCCCGATCTACACCGGCGAAGACCGCTTGCAGCGCGTAGTAATCCGTTTGCGGGATGGGATCGAACTTGTGGTTGTGACAGCGTGCACATTGAACCGTGGTGCTCGTGAAGGTCTGCATCACTGTAGCCACCACATCATCACGATCCAGATAGCGTGCGATCTGGCGGTCGATGGTGTCCTCGCGGATGTCGCGCAAAGAGCTTTCGTCCCACGGTCCGGCAGCGAGGAATCCGAGCGCGACGATCGCCTGCGGGTCTTGTGGAAACAAGGCGTCGCCCGCGACCTGTTCCTCGACGAAACGCGCGTAAGGTTTGTCACTGTTGAGCGAGGCAATCAGGTAGTCGCGATACGGCCAGGCGTTCGTGCGAATGCGGTCCTGATCGTGGCCATGCGTCTCCGCGAAGTGAATTGCATCCATCCAATGCCGGGCCCAGCGCTCACCGTAACGAGGTGACGCGAGCAAGCGATCAACCACTCGCTCGTAGGCATTCGTCGAAGTGTCCGCGAGGAACGCGCGTAACTCTCCGGGGCTGGGAGGCAAGCCGATGAGATCGAAATAAATGCGCCGCAGTAACGTACGTCGTTCTGCTTGGGCCGCCGGCTTCAACGCGCTTTTCTGAAGTTGAAGCGCGACGAAGTGATCGATCGGGTTTGCAACCGAACTCTCTACGGCCGGGCGAGTGATCGGTCGATACGCCCAATGCGGGGGCTCAGCCGCCGCGGCACAATGCAGCACCAGGCAGAACAACAAGCTGTGCGCGAACCTCGACATGGATGCGCAGAGTTTCGCGACGAGAAGAACCTCACGCAAGTGGGATTCAACTCATGAGCACCGCGCCTCAGCCGGAACGATGCAGTTGGATTGGCGCGACCCGCCCCGGGCGCAGGGGGCCGCGCCCTCGCGGCCCGCCCGGAGCGCTCTGCAGTCCAAACCGTTTCGTGCCTGTGGCGCGCTCGTGTTCGGCGCGAGGGCGCGCCGAACCACAGACCGAGGCGGCTGTGGTCCCTAAGCGCAGCACTGTGCATTCGACCGTGTGCGCTTGAACGTCCCAGCTTCACCTCTACACTCCGCGCCCATGTCCTGGAACGTTCTCATCACAGCTCGCACCATGAACGAAACCGGTGCCGCTGCTCTGAAATCTCTGCGAGAAAGCGGCGCGAACGTCATCATTCCGCCGAAGCCGGGTCCGCTGCCGGAGGCCGAGTTGCTGCCACTGTTACCAAACGTGGACGCTGTACTGGCGAGCATGGACAAGTTCACGGACGCGGTGCTGGGTTCGCCGCAAGCGAAACAGTTGAAAGTCATCTCGCGCTGGGGCGTGGGCTACGATGCGATCGACATTCCGGCCGCGACGCGGAATGGAATCGTGGTCGCGTATTGCCCCGGCATGTTGAACGAGGCGGTAGCGGATTACGCATTCTCATTGCTCTGCGCGGTAGCGCGGCGATTGCATGAAGGCCACGAGATCATGCGGCGCGGCGAGTGGAAAAGTTTGTGGGGAAACGACATCCACGGGAAGACGCTCGGCCTGCTCGGCTGCGGCCGTATCGGCCAGGCGATGGCACGGCGCGCGACGGGCTTCGGCATGCGCCTGCTCGGCTACGACATTGCACCGAATGACGATGCGAAGAAGCTCGGCGTGGAGTTTGTCTCTCTT
>DATHEW010000460.1:0-16864 GCA_035318425.1 Candidatus Acidiferrum sp.
GGAATCGAACTTCCACGGCACCAGACTCTCTGTGTAGAACTCGGGGACGGGTTGGCCGTTTACGAGCAACTTGCCGTCTTCAAACCCGACTGTTTCGCCGGGCAGACCGACGATGCGCTTGATAAACATTTCACCTTCCCGCACCCGCAACGTTACTACATCGCCGCGCTTCGGCTTTTCGGACCAGTAAGCGAACTTGTTTACGTAGTGGCGCGTGCCCTCATCAAAGTTGGGTTGCATGCTGTTACCGAGCACCTGCACCGGCCAGAGCACGGACGAGAAAACAAGATGGCACACGAGAACGAAACCGAGCGATAATGCGAGGGTCCTCAAGCGAGGAGTTGGTTGCAGACATCTCAGGCTTATCGGTTCTGAGTAGTTCACGCCATTACAGCGGACCGTTTCGAGTGGGGCTTGATCAAATGTTTGTGATCTCATGTGGCGCAGTTCGGTTTCTCAATTGGATTGCCGCGGGGCGATAAGCCTCGTTTTCTGTCTTCTTTCTCCAAGGCGGCGTGTTGTTTTTGCCAGCAGTCCTCACACATGCCGTGCGAGGTGTGGGTCTCGAAGTTTGCCGAAAGAAATTCCTCCACTTGTACCCATCGACCATCGGCCCCGACGCGGCGGCACCAGGCGCAGACGCGCAGGAACTTTTCGAGATGGCGCACACGGGCAAACAATCGACGCGTCGTGCCGACCACGATCAGCCACACGGCGAAGACGAACAACATCTCCAGCGTCGATTCGCGAAAATCAGAGATGTAGGGATGATTTCCGAGGATCAGCGAACGCAGCCCCACCAATTCGTCGATCCATGAAATGGCGATGATGGCGAGAAATCCGACGCTCTGTGAGACGACCAATTTATTGAGTCCAAGTTTTTCCTGCATACGATTTTTTCCAATGTGATGCAGAGCCGTCCGTGGGGGACCGAAACGCCTCATGTCCGAGGGCGTTAGCTGCACGAATCGTGCCGCGGTGGGTCTTCAGAAAAACACGAATGCTGATGCGCGCGCGTCCTTCATCTGGACAATCGGTGGATGCAAATGCGGCAGTGCCGGGTTCCATCACTCCACCGTTCTCATCATCGCAAATGCCTGCCATGCTGCGGCCATGTCTAAGGCGATCGTCGAGGAGTTGAACCTGCACATCGACGCGCGCGGGCTTGTATTTGAACCGCTCGATCCCGCGCAAATTCCGGCGCAGCGCAACGTCCACCTGGTTATCACCGAGCCGGGAACGGTACGTGGCAATCATTACCACGAGGACGGAACCGAAGTCTCAGTCGTGGTCGGTCCGGCGCTGGTTCGCGTGCGCGAAGACGGGCAAACTCGGGATGTTCGGGTTCCCGAGAATCGTGCGATGCGATTCACATTTCCTCCACGCGTAAGCCATGCCGTGAAGAATGTCAGCGTACAGTCGTTTGTGATGATTTCGTTCAACACGAGCGTGTATGATCGCGTCCACCCGGACGTTGTTCCTGACATTTTGATCGAGTGACTGAGGGCATCGGCGGACGAATCGATGCGACGCAACCGACCTTGCCTCCCTTTAACAGACAGCATCCATTGACACCTGTTGGGGCACCTGCAAAACATCCGGCTAATGAACGCACGAATCCTCACATTATTGACCGCAACATTAATCATGGCTTCCGCCACGCTGCGCGCTGGAGAGAGCTTTCCCTCGACCTCGTATGCAGGCTCGTGGGGTGGCTACGACGAGCATCGCAATGCAGGGGCAACGGGTGGAGCAATCAACCTCACGATCACTGCTGGCGAGAGCGAACGCTTTGCGAACATCAGTGGCATAATCGAAGTGCCGGACCTCAGGCGTCATCCGCAACCCGAAGTTTTGGGTTCGCTGGTCGTTTTTCGCGAGTTCACCGGCCGCGTCAACCTTCGTACTGGGGCTCTCAACGCCCGATTTGAAGGTGGCCGTCTGCGTGGGCGTCTCGATCGCAATGGTCACGACCTTGTCGGACGCGTCCATGCCAAGTCCGGTCCCTTTCAGGTTTACGGCGGATGGTTTGCTGACGAGGACGGCAACACGAAAGGCGCGCTCGACTGATCTGGAAACTTAAGCTCCTCACTTTAACGCGCGTCGCGGAAAGCTGTGACGCGCGTTTTCTTTTTCCGCGCAAGGTTCCAGATCTGCGCTCCCGATCCCGCCGTTACGGTGCGAGGCGCGCGCGATAAAAATGCCGCGGAGCCGTTCCATCACTTGTGACGGTCGTCGTCGCAGTCACCTGGAAGTTCGTCGCCATTGGATTCCACAACGGGAGTTCGGTCGAAACTTCGATCACGTAGTTGCGGTTCGTGTAGGCGCTCAACAGGAGTTGAAATGTTTCGCCGTTCGAAGCCGACGAGACTGCCAGACCCGGTGCCGGTGGAACGAACGGGAATTGGCCGATGTCGGCAGAGCTGCCATCCGGATCGAGCGGCGACGCAGGAGATCCCGCATCAATGCACGGCGAGAACGGAAGCAAGTGGAAATCATTCGCAGCGGCGTTCGTGAAGAGTGGATCGGACTGAATATTGCCGGTGCCAGCATAAGGCTCGGAAAGATTGCAGGAAACGATCGTGAAGTTCGTCGAGTTCGAGCTGCCGGGTTCGAAATCCGAATGCACCGGGTCGCCGCCCCACAACACGCAGTTGGTGATGTTGTAATGCACGTTTGGTCCCACAGCGTTGCTCTTTCTATTCGCGAGAACGTTCGTTTGATTTCCCATCAGCGTGCAGTTGTTCAGCGTGACGAGCACCGGCGTCGGTGAGGGTGAGGCGGCGCCAGACTTTGCGGAAATGCCGACAGTCGAATTGACAATCGCGCTGCGCCGCACATGAACAGCGCCATTCAGCGCACTGATCCCTTTGGCGTCCTCCAAAAGATTGTCCCAATCACGAACGATGCAATCCTCGACCGTGATCGTGGAGCCGAGAGTGTCGATTCCGTCATCATCACCAGCGGCGACGACGCACCCGATGAAGTTTACCAGTTGCCCGGCTGATTGACTGTGGACGTAAACGCCGTCTCCGTCATCGCTCCCGCGCATGTCCATGATCCAGGTGTTGGTGCAAGCGAAGGCAGTGCTGCCAACTTCAGGACCCATGCGCGCGCGCTGAAACAAACAATCGCTGAAGCTCAGGTCCGATCCGCTCGACATGCCGATTTTTCCGGGCGTGCCGAATCCCGTGGCGCCGCGCACCACTTCGGCATGGTCCGTGATGTTGCAGTTCTCGAAACGAATCGTGCTGCCGGTCGGGCGGAGCACCGGGGACGTCCCTGTGTGGCCTTCGCCGGGCGCGCGTCCGGCGCGGGTGATGGTGGTGTAACGGTAGAGCGAAGCTTGCGCGTTGTTGTGCCGGATTTGTCCCCAACGAAATAACATGTTGGTGTTGTTACATGTGATCGTCACGGGCTGGTCCTCAGTTCCGAGCGACAGGATTGTTCCGCTGATGAGCAAGTCGTTCGCAGCGGTCCCGCTCGTCACACCATCGAGAAGCACCATGGTGTTGGAGAGAATCGTGAGCGTGAATCCGTTCGAAACAGTGATGTCATTCGTCACGATCACGACGCCGCTCCAGACGGTATTGGAACTCGTAAGCGGTCCGCCGATAAAAACCGGGGACGTGTTCGTGGCGGTTATCAATAAATTGGTTGCGGCAAGCGATCCGACGGTCGCAACGAGATCGAAATTGCCGCCGCCTCGAAACGCGACCAGCACGCTGCCCAATCCGTTTCGGAGCAAAACGCGGTTGGTCGAAAGTGTCACGCCTCCACTCGCGTTGAGTGTTGCCTCGGCGTCCCATAAGTCGCGGTCGGGCTTGCCGCTCGCGTTGCGTACCTCGACTCGCACCAGCACTGGCAGGCCCGGGAGGTAAGCGCGCTGCGTCAGCAGTTTCAGCGAATGCTGCGGCGTAAGATCATCGACGGTGAGCGCAGAAGCCGTGGTGATGGTCCAGAAAAGCGACGTGCAAAGGATAAGCGGGATTTTCACGAGTCGCAGACTATTCCTCACCCGGGCGATCGTGGCAACGGAGGTTTCCGCGATGCGGCCGTTTCACGCATAGCTGGCAGCAATCGCATGACGATCGATGTTCACGATGCTTTGGCTGCGAGGCGCTTCGCGGAAATCGCCCGCATGACTGACGTTAAACTTCGGCAGTCCAGCAAGCCCTTCGGCGTACTTCGCCGCGCCGCATTGGACGAGGTCAAAGCGTTCCACCATGGCGCGAAGCCATTCCGGGAATCGATCGGTGAACTTGAGTTCGAGAATGACGCGGTTTCCAAACGGTCGGCTTGGCTCCTTCAGCTCGACACCAAATGTCGGTGTCTCCCGCGGTTCGGTGTACACGTCCCGGTCGAAGGTGATGCGCACATTGTCGCTGACTGGATCGACGTAAGCCTCGCGCAAGTAGCAGACGTGCGCCTGCGGTCCCGCCTGAATGCGGGCCGTGAGGTCAAGGAAGCGCTGCACGGCCACAAGGCTTTTCGGGTCCTGCGACAGCATGTCGGTGGGCATAGGGAAATGCCCCTGAAGCAGCCGTGCCACTGCCTCTTTCTTCACACCACCGCGTTGCTTGAGAATACAGTTATTAATGCGCCGTTTGATTTCGAAGAACACTGGCGTGTTGGGCGCATCGTTATAGAAGCGGATGCGCAGCTTGAAACGATTCTTGTCGCCGTTGATCGTGGTCCAAAACGTGTAGAGATCCGGTGAATCCAGATAAAGGCTGTGGACGGGATAGCTGTAGTTCGGCTTGCCGACACCGTTCTCATCCAGCTCGAGACGTGTCGTGATGACGTCGCGAATGGCTTGGGCGGTGGTCTCGTTGAGCATGTATTTCAGCTCAAACCGTTGACGTTGCATGCGGTCTCGTGACATGGCGATTACTTCCGGCGATCCTGAACCTTGGTGGCGGTTCGCTGCCAGTTTAATTGTGCTTCCGCGGCATCTCTCATCGATGCGCCTCGTGGCAGGAAATGAAGAAACCGGAGCGATGGACCCGCTCCGTCGAACAGGTCGCGGTCAACGGCCGATGGCCGTAATGCCTCGCGAGGCTTTGTGTTCGATTGATCATGCCTGCGAACTTATCACGTTCCGCGCAGGAGAGGAAATGTTGCTTCGCGAATTTTGCACCGTGGCTTTTCGGTATCCTCGGTAGGTAATTCATCGGTCGGGCCGCGTTCAAGTCTCGCCGCGAGTTTCAATTTCTTTTCCTGCACCGTGTCGGGTTAACTCATCGCGTGATTGAGTTCCTGAAACGCGTTCGCTGGAGTGCCCTGTGGGCGGCGCTGTTCGTCGCAGCCCTGGGATGGCTCCTCGTTCAAATGACGCTCGGTGCGGAAGGCATCCAACCCCGCCTCACGCAAGTGCGCCCGCTGCAACCGGCGGAAGTCGTCCTGATCCTCCTGGGGACGGTTGCTGGATATATGCTGTTGCTACTGCGGCCACTCGTCGCGGTTTTTTCGGGTTTGGCGTTCATCGCCATTTTCGTTTTCGCGAGTCACGCCGCCGCGCCGAAACAAACCATCTGGTTCGGGTGGGTCGTGTTGTTCATTCAGATCGCTGCGGCGCTGGTTCTCTCAGTTACGATCAGCGCGATTCGCCTGCGCCGCGCGAACAACCAACTCGCGCGAGCACTGGAAACGAACTTCTCACCCGCCACCGCCAGAAGGCTGACCGCTCTGCGCTATCGCAGTCTGTTTGAGCCCGGGATCGAGTGGCGAAAACTCACCATCCTATTCGCCGAAATCCCGGAGTTCACCGCGGATCGAGGGCAGGGGAGTCATCATTCAACGGCGGTCGCCTCAAACGACCTCACGCGATTTCGCGAATGCATTCACACCACTGCCGGAGTTGTCGCGCAGGCGGAGCAGGGGAAATTATTCGCGTTTTGGAATGCGCCGGAATCGCAGGTGGATCACAGCATGCGTGCCGCCAAATCGGCGTTGCGTCTGCGCAAACGGTTCACCGTTCGGATTGGGCTGCACACCGGCGTCGCGAGCGTGGGCAACTTTGGCTCCATCTCTCGAATCGAATATCGAGCCGAGGGCCAGACGGTCGATCTCGCGGCGCGTCTCGCTGCGTTGAACAACTTGCTCGGAACTCAAGTGCTGATCACTTCCGAGATGAAGTGGGGATTGAGCGAAAGTTTCGTGACCCGGTATCTTGGGAACTTTCGATTCGCAGGTTTTGAAGATTCCGTGAGCGTTTACGAAATTGTCGGCGGAGATGAGGTGGACGAAACGGGGCGTTCCTTGCGCGATTGCTTCGAGCAAGCGGTGTATTCATTTCAGGGCAGCGATCTTCAGGATGCCGAGTCGTCGTTCCGGCGCGTGCTGGATAGTTTCCCTGCAGACCCGGCCACGCTGTTTTATCTGCGTCGAATCGAAGCAATGGCCGGCGAGCCGTTGCCTTACGATTGGAACGGAACGGTGGAAGTCAGCGCGACGTGAGGCAGCGTTCCCGCCGACTCGCCGGTGCGCAAGAATTCCTGCGCTGCTGCGTCGGCGAATCGAAGGCCGCGAGGGTTCAGCCGAAATCCATTTTCATCCAGGTCCGCCCATCCACTTGCGACGAGGGAGTTCATCTCATCGCGCCAATGCTCGCGCAGATCGAAGCCGGTGACGCGGATGAATTCGTCAAAACGCCAGCCGCGCACCATGCGCAAACCAAACGCCGCGGTTTCGCCTGCGCGCGCGATAGGTGAAAGCTCCTCGCGCGATTCGATGGCGCGTTTGCCTTTCTCGATTTGCTCGCAATAGAGCTGGGTGTTGGACCAGTTCTTCGTGCGGACACCACGCACGTAGCCAGTGGCGCTGGGGCCAAGGCTGTAGAATGAACCGCCGCGCCAGTAGTTCACGTTGTGCGCGCAGGAGCGAGGGGGAATGTCGAATGTCGAATGTCGAATGACCAATGGTTGGTTTGGCATTTTACGCGCGAAGTTCGCGATCTCGTATCGCGAAAAACCAGCGGCATCGGCGCGCTCGACGAGTTCGTCGTACATCGCGCAGGCGAGTTCTTCATCCACATCGAACTCACGCGCCTGTAGTTGCGCATAGAGCGGCGTGTCTTCCTCGTAAATCACCTCGTAGCACGACACGTGTTCGCTCCCGAGCGCGAACGCCTCACGCATCGTCTCGCGCCACACTTCCATCGTCTGACCGGGGATCGCGAACATCAGGTCCACATTCACATTGTCGAAACCGGCCTGACGGAGCGTGTCGAAGCTCTTGAATACCTGCGCGCGCGAATGAATGCGGCCCAGACGCTCGAGGAGATTTTCGTCCAGCGATTGCACACCCATCGAAACACGGTTCACACCGAATTCGCGCCAGAGCTTTCCCTTGTCGAGCGAAACGGTGGCTGGATTGGACTCGATCGTCCATTCCGTCGCGCCGAGCAGGTCCAGGCGTTCCATCGCGCGAAGAATGGTTTCCCATTGCTTCAAATTCAGGATCGACGGTGTACCGCCGCCGAAGAAAACGGTGCGTGGCTTGAGGTCGTGCGCCACGAGTTCCATTTCACGCACGAGCGCATCGACGTAGCGCGAGATCACGTCGCCATTGCTGGCTTCCGAATAGAAAGCGCAATACTCGCACTTGTGCGCGCAGAAAGGGACATGGACGTAAAGGCTCTCGATTCGTTCCGACACGCGCGGAAGATAGACTTCAACCCCCAACACTCAACTCAATGCTTCGACCCAATCGCATTGCCGCGCACATTTTATTTTCTGAGCGGCTGGAAAGAAGACGAAATAGCGGTGGGCGAACTTCCACTCCAGACGTATCAGCGGGCGCAACTTGTCACACGCACCGTAGCGCGGCCTTCCAAGTCTGCCGTATCGCGGGTCTTTGACTTGCGGAACTCTGATAACCCAAACGACCATCGCGTGTTTCCACCGTCAGCCGATTGCAAGTCGGCGAGACGGCAAGCCGAAGACCTGCGCTACGAGCGGTGCGGCGATTACTTTGTTGCTGTCATTTTTCCTCGCGCAACCATGCTCCAGCAAACCGATGAAAGCTCTGAACCGCCGCCGTTTCCTGAAACGAAGTCTCGCTGCCGCCAGCACGGTCGCTCTGCCGTGGTTCATTCCGGCTCGCGCGCTGGGCCGAGATGGAGCGGTCGCTGCCAGTGAACGCATTGTGTTCGCCGGCATCGGGCTTGGGCCCCGCGGCCAATACGACCTCAGCGTGATGTTGCCGGAGAAGGACATTCAGTTCGTTGGCATCTGCGACATCCAACGCACTCGCCGCGAGGAAGTGAAGCGCACCGTGGACGCGCATTACGGTAACAAGGACTGCGCCATGTATCGCGACATGTTCGAGCTGCTGGCGCGGCCGGACGTCGACGCCGTGCTGATCGCGACGGGCGATCATTGGCACGCGCTCGCATCGCTGCTCGCCGCGAAAGCGGGCAAGGATGTTTACAGCGAGAAGCCATGCGGGCTGACCATTCACGAGATTCAGTCGCTCGCCGATGGCATGCACCGTTACGGAAGAATTTTTCAGGCCGGCACACAGCGGCGCAGCGTGAGCAATTTTCAATACGCCGTTCACCTCGCGCACAGCGGCAAGCTCGGGCGGCTTCACTCGCTGCACGCGTCCGTCTATGTCCCGTCGAAAAACTACACCTGGCTTCCTGCTGAACCCGAGCCTGCCAAAGAGGAATGCGATTGGGACCGCTGGCTCGGTCCGGCGCCGTGGCGTCCTTACAACAAGCGTTACGTCCAGGGCGGCTGGCGCGGGCATCACGACTTCGAGGCGGGTGGAAATTTTCCTGACTGGGCCGCGCACACGGTCGATCTGTGCCAGTGGGCGAACCAGTCCGATCATACAATGCCGATCGAATACGAGGCGACGAAGACATCCGTCAACGCGCGCTACGCCAACGGCGTGAAGCTCATCTGTGATTTCCTGCCGACGCCGTTCGGCAATCGCGATCCGCAGTACCACACCGATGCCGGCACATGCCCTGTGCGCTTCGAGGGAGACGAAGGCTGGGTCGAGACGGGCGACACCGGAAAGATTTATTTGTCCGACAATCTCGCACGCACGTTGAAGCGAAAATTCGGCGCGGGCGGACTGAGTGCCGTCGGCCATGGACGCAACTTCTTCGACTGCGTGAAATCGCGCATGGCCACGGTGTGCAATCAGGACATCATGCGCCGATCGCACCTCGCGAGCTTTGCCTGTCAGCTTTCGTGGCAGCTTGGCCGCAAGCTCAAACTCGATCCGGTGAAGGAGGAATTTATCCGCGACGATGAAGCCAACCGCATGCGCCGCCGCGCCACGCGTGAACCGTGGACCTTCAACGTTTGATCGATCAACTGAACCGATTTATGTGCTCTCGATTTTCTCTCTTTACGATTACTGCCGCGTGCCTTCTGGCGCTGAACGGATTTGCGGCTGACACCGCCGCGGTGAAAACGCGCAAGCTCATCGCCGCGCTGCAATCCGCCGACGCTTCGCTTTACGACAAGGCGCGTGCGTGCCAGCAACTCGGCGAATTCGGAACACGCGACGGCGTGCCCGCACTTGCTGTCGCACTCAGTGACGAAAACCTCAGCGCTTACGCACGCAGCGGACTCGAAGGCATTCCCGACCCAAGCGCTGCTGCTGCATTGCGCAGCGCTGCCGAAACGCTCCAAGGAAAGTTACTCGTCGGCGTAGTGAATTCACTCGGCACGTTGCGTGATAAGAAAGCCGTCGGCCTATTCAAACGGCTCGCGGAAGATCCGGCATCCGGCGCTTCGGCTGAAGCGCTGTTCGCGCTGGGTCGCGTTGCGAACAAGGAGGCGATGAAGGTCTTGCAACAGACGTTGGTGAGTGGCTCAGAGAGAGCACGCGCGAACGCTGCCGCTGGTTATCTCCTCGCCGCTGACATGAAGCTCGTGCATAAACGCCACAGTGATGCCGTCGAGTTCTACGACATCGTCCGTCGCGCAAACGTGCCCGCGATTTATCGAGCCGCGGCGACTCGCGGCGCAATCGTGGCGCGGAAAACCAAAGGCGTGGAATTGCTCGTCGAGCAACTTCGCTCGGAGGAATTGATCTTCCGAAATGCAGCGCTCATTTCGATCCGGCAGATCCCGAGCATTCGTCTGGCGAAAGCGTTGAACGCCGAACTGAACCGGGCGCCTGCTGACTTGCAGGCACAACTACTCGCCGCACTTGCTGATTGTCACAACAAGGAGTCGCTCAAGATCGCTCAGGCGAAAGCAACGAGTGACGACGCTGAGGTTCGGAGAGCCGCGTTGACGTTGCTTGGCTCCATCGGCGGTGCGCCGGAAGCTGGCGTGCTGCTCAAAGCAATCGCCAGCGACGCTCGACCTGACGAAGCGACAATTGCGCTCAATAGCCTGAGCCACATGACCGGTGCGGCGGTGGACAAGCAAGTCGTGAAGGCGCTCGCAGAAACATCGACCTCGGCGGTACGCGTCAACTACATCCGGCTGATCGAGCGGCGCAATGCCACGAAAGCTGTTCCGGAAGTTTTGAAACACGCCGCTGATGCGGACACGAAGGTCAGCGTCGCCGCGCTGATTGCGCTGAAGTCGCTCGCCGGCGACGCAGAGTTGCCGCAACTGATCGCATTGACGAAGTCTGCGCCGGACGCCGCAGTGGGAGACGCCGCTGAGAACGCTGTCGTTGGCGTATGCATTAGGACAGGCCACGAGGCTCGGGGCGGCGACGCTGTGCTCGCCGAGTTGAGGCAGGCCACTGATCCCGGATTGAAGAATTCATGGATCAGGATTCTTGTCGCGCTTGGCCACGCGAAAGCGCTGCCGGAAATCCTCGCGGCTGCACGCGATGCGAATCCAGATTTGGCATCCGGCGCGATTGAACAACTTGCGTCGTGGCCAGACCCAACACCGGTTGAGTCGCTTTTCACCCTCACGCAAACTTCCTCTGATACCGCGCAGCGCAAAGCGGCGCTGTCTTCCGCAGTTCGTTTAGCCACCACCGCAGCGGAAGAAAAACGGCGAGCTGACGATGTGATCATCAATTGGTTTCAACGCGCCAACCAGGTCGCGCAAAGCGTCGAGGAGCGGCGCATGATTTTCTCCGGTCTGGGGCGCGTGAAACACATTGAGAGCTTTCGCCTGCTCGCGCCGTATCTCGATGACAAGTCGCTGCACAACGAAGCGGCCGCTGCCGTTCTACAGATCGCCGCCGCCGTTGCTCCAGGAAATCAAGCCGCTGTGATTGAAGCGCTGCAGAAGATCGCCGCCAACTCGACGACCGAGGACCAACGGAACCAGGCGACGAAACTGGCGAAGGCGATCTCCGCCCAGCCGAAGGTACCGGCACGGTAGCGGAAGATTTGGAATGCGCCTCACGCAAAGTACGCGAAGAAACCGGAAATTCCCACTGCCAACAATTCCTGCCTGTTCCTTTGCGCCCTTCGCGGACTTCGCGTGAGGTTTCCTCTGCAAAGGTAAGGCCCAAGGGCGCGATTCAACCGCTCAGCTTCTCGAAACTTTCTTCGATGAAGGTGGTGTTCTGAATCCGCGCGAGCTTCGCGTAGAGGCCGTTGGCCGCCAGCAAATCGGAGTGCGTGCCGCACTCGATGATCTCTCCGGATCGCAAAACGAGAATCTGATCGGCGCGGCGAATCGTGCTGAGCCGATGCGCGATGACGAAGCTGGTGCGATTCGCCATCAAGCGTTCGAGCGCTTCTTGAATGAGCTTCTCCGTCGCGGTGTCCACACTTGCCGTCGCTTCGTCGAGGATGATGATCGGGGTGTTCTTCAACAGAGCGCGAGCGATGCTGACGCGCTGTTTCTCGCCGACGCTCAGCTTCACGCCGCGCTCGCCGACGCGGGAATCGTAGCCTCCAGACAGGCGCGTGATGAACTCGTGACAATTCGCAGCGCGCGCGGCGGCGAACAGTTCGACCTCTTTCGCGTCGAGCCGGCCGTAAAGAATGTTTTCGCGCACCGTGCCGTTGAAGAGGAACGGCTCCTGGCTCACCACGCTGATCTGCGCGCGCAATGAATCGAGGGTGAGCCGGCTCGCATCAACTCCGTCGATCAGGATGCGGCCACCTGTCGCTTCGTAAAATGCCGGCAATAAATTCACGAGAGTCGATTTGCCTGCGCCGGTGGGGCCGACGAGCGCAATCATTTCACCGGGCTTCGCGTGGAGCGAAATGTCTTTCAACACGATGCGCTCGGGCCCGTAGCCGAAGGTGACGTGCTGAATAATTACCTCGGCACGTTGAGAGTGAGCACCAAATGTTTCAGTGCGGTTGGGGTTCGCGGTCTCGGTCGTGGTGTCGAGAATATCGAAGACGCGCTCCCCAGCCGCGCGAGCCGCTTGCAACATTTGATTCAAGCCATGAAGTCGTGTCACGGGTTCGTAGAACATTGTGAGGAAGATGAGGAAGGCGGTGAGTTCGCCGAGTTTCAAGTTTCCCGCCAGCATCTCTTTCGCGCCGAACCAAAGCACCAGTCCTGAGCCGAGCGCTGCGGCGAAACTCATGGCGGGCGAGTAATTCGCCCACGCTCGCATGATGAGCAGCGACCCGTTGCGCAACGCATTAGCGCGCGCGGCGAAGCGCGCATCTTCATGCTGCTCGCGACCGAAGGACTTGATCTGACGGACGCCTTGAAGATTGTCCATTAACAGCGCGTTCATCGCGCTCGCGGCCTCGCGCTGCACGCGATAGCGCTTGTGCGCGGTGATGGTGTACCACATTGCACCACCAGCCAGCAGAGGGATCGGCACCAGCGCGATGCTGGCGAGGAACGGGTTCATCATGAAAAGAAAGATCAGCACACCCACGATGCTGAAGAGCGCTACCGTTCCCTGTTCCGTTCCATCGATCAGGAATCGTTCCACTGCATTCACGTCTTCGAGCACGCGCGTCATCAAGTCGCCCGAGGCGCGTTGATCGAAATAGTTCACGGGCAGGCGCTGGAGCCTGGCATAAATCTGCCGCCGCATGTCGAAAATCACATGTTGCTCGAAAGTGTTATTGATCCGAAGGCGCGCGCTGTTGAACAAATCGCGCAGGGCGAACGCGGAGATCAGTCCCACGATCGCAAGTGTGAGGCGATCCGGGCGGCGTTCGCCGATCACGTCGTCGATGACGTATTGAGTGAGCTTCGGATACGCAAACGCGAGCGCCTGCGACAGCAACGCAAATCCCATGGTCGCAGTCGCCAGCCACGGATACGGTTTCAGGTAGGAGAGAACGCGCCGGACGATCTCCCACGTGCTGCGTTCTCGCGCCGCGATGGTCGGATCAATGGATATCTCAGCCATGAGTGATCGCGTTGCGAATGACGAAGCAACTCCCAAGGCCGAAACTCAACACATGCGGGAGAACGCTATTCGTGTTTGGGGTCTGCGCTTCAGATTTCATTCGTCATTTGAAATTCGTCATTCGGGGATTTCACATCGGCCTTCCCATTTTCATTCCTGATTTGGACTGACAGTTGCTCAATCGCGGCGACCCAGCAAAAAAGAATTTTCGTTTACGGTGAAATGAACCACTCTGTGCTCATGTTTCCCGTGGTGGTGGACACGAAGGACGCGGCGGCTGTCGCACGCGAGGTCCGCGCCATGTATGGAGAACTGTTTCCCGGCTCGGACGATTATTTTATCACGCGCGCCTTCGAATGGGTGGTCGGATGTTTTGAAGGGCGTTGCTCCGGTTACCAGCCGATCGATGCGCTCTACCATGATCTCGAACACACTCTCCAAGGAACCTTCGCGCTGACGAAACTCCTGCTGGGCCGCCAGGTCGCCGGGGCGATTCCGGCGATCACGCCAAAAATGTTCGAGCTCGGCCTGCTCGCAATCCTGTTGCACGACACGGGTTATCTGAAACGCACGGACGACACGCAAGGCACAGGCGCGAAATACACGCTCACTCACGTACGTCGCAGTGCTGAGTTCGCTTGCGAATTTCTAATGGCGCGCGGTTACGCGGAGCCGGAGATCGCCGCCATCCAGAACATGATTCGATGCACGGGTGTGAACGTGGACCTCACGACCATTCCATTCTCGAGCGAACTGGAAAAGGTCGTGGGGTTTGCGCTCGGCACCGCGGACTTGTTGGGTCAGATGGCGGCCGACGATTACATCGACAAGCTGCCGGTGCTCTACGAGGAATTCGCCGAGGCCGCGAAGTTCAGCGGTGCGCAGTGGAACAAGGCCGTCACCTTTAACAGCGCCGAAGAACTCATGCGCAACACGCCGGGTTTCTGGAATCATTACGTGTGGCCGAAGGTGGAGGGTGATTTCGGCAAGCTCTACCGCTTCCTTGGCGCACCCGACGGTTCCAACGAATACCTCGATGCCATCAATGCCAATCTTGCGCGTCTTCAACAACGCCTCGCGCTGAGTCCGTGAGGTAGAAGCCCGCAGGGTCGTCGCTGCAACCACCGCGAGCGCTTTCACCAACCCAGTCGTGATCGTGCTGCTTCGAGTGGTATGCCACTCGTGGATTCTTTGTAAGGAATTCCAGTTTGCTGCTTCTTACTTCACAGAAACTCGTGGATACCACCGAACAACAGCAACGATTCGCCGACTGGATGCGGGATCACTGCGTGATTCTCCATCACGTAGTCAATGGTTTCGCGGCAGGCACGGACCGCAACGATCTTTTTCAGGAAGTGTTGCTCGCGGTTTGGAAATCCATCCCGGCATTTCGCGCCCAGGCGAAACCGACCACTTATCTTTATCGCGTTTGTCACAACGCCGCATTGCTGTGGTTTCGCACGGAGAAGAATTACCGCCAGCGTGTGGAGCAATTCGGCGCCTTCGCTCCCATCGGGTTTGCGGTGGATCCCGATCCGCTGACTGACGAACGTCTGGCGAATCTTTACGCCGCCATCCGGCTGCTCAAGCCGGTGGATCGTTCGCTGATGCTGCTGTCGCTGGATGGATTGAGCTATCGCGAGATGGCGGAGGTGCTTGGCCTTTCGGAAAGCAATGTCGGTGTGAAAATCAATCGTATCAAAAACCAACTCACTCAGACCCTGAAAGGAAATGAACATGAACATGGATGAAATGCAGAGCGCCTGGAATTCGCCGCGAAACAATTTGCCGACCGGCGAGCAGCGAAGATTGGCGGAACAATTCACCCGGCAAATGGTGCGCCGCCGCCGCTTTCAGGCGCTGTGGCTGATTAACACTTTCGCACTGTTGACGATTGCCACGGCGTTGGCGGCACGTGCCGTCGCGACGGGTAAAGCGGAGCTGGCGCAGGAATGGGCGCTGCTCCCGCTGCTGATCGCGCCGTGGATGTTTGCCATCCATTTTCTGCGACGGCACCTCAAGCCGGGCAGTCCCGCACCACGTGGCGAAGTCTCCGTGGCGGACTCATTCCGCGCAGCGCTGAGTTCGAACCGCAGAGAGCAATCGCACTTGAAAGCGGTGGGTGTGTTGTTCGCCATCGTGATCCCGCTCCTGGCCGTGAGCATGCAGCAGTTGCACGCAGTCGGCAAAGCGTCCACGAGAGAACTGACCTCCATGGCAGTGTTCTTCGGTGGAGTTCTCCTGCTGAGCAGCGCTGGAATTGCCGCCCGTTATTTTGGCCGCGTGATGCCGCAACAAAAACGGCTGAGCGCTCTGCTGGCTGAACTGAATGATCAAACCCAAAGCTAGAGCAGTTGCCGAAAATGGCTTCTCGTCCGTGAACCTCTGCGTCCGGGCGTCGCCGCCCTCAACGGACAAAGATCCGTTTGCACTGAAGAGAATTCGCGTCCGTGCCGAATTTAGAGCATGGCCGAGATGTTTGGATCAGAAACGGGTGTGCGCCTGGCGCCACGTAGGAATGTGCTCTGCACGGCCTTGTTTCTTTGCATGGCGGTCTTCGCTTTTCGCCAATGGGTGTTGTGGCCGGTGGTGATTTCCGGGGAGAGCATGGCGCCCAACTACCGCGACGGGCAGCCGAACTACATCAACAAGCTCGCCTACCTCTCCCATGCACCGCAGCGTGGTGATGTTGTGGGCGTGCGCGTGGCCCCTAATGATTATTTAATCAAGCGCATCATCGGCACGCCCGGAGACAGAATCGAATTTTATCGAGGCACGGTGATCGTGAACGGGCAGCCGTTGAAAGAGCCGTACGTGCAGCGTCCTCTTATCTGGTGGCTCGATCCGGTTCAGCTTGGCCCCAACGAGTTCTTCATCATGGGAGATAACCGCACCTACTCCACGCTGGGCGCAATCGCCAAGAACGATATTCTGGGCAAAGCGTTGTTCTAGCGAATCCACGGTAATCAACACGAGCGAAGTCGTCGGTCCGGCTCACGATTTCGTGTCGGTCCTTCTTATTCAGCGTCGCTCTGGAAATTTCCAACGCGTCGTCGCACAGTGGAGCCATGAAATTGGAAGCGCTCCATGTGGGCATGCAAGTCCGCCATCCTCAGTACGGTTCTGGAATCGTTAAAACCATTTCCGAGCAGACGGCAGAGATACGGTTTGACGAAGGCATGCGCACGGTCTCCCCGGAACCCGCCGGGCTGCAACCGGCGGAAGCGCAGATCGAAGTGACCGGGCTCAGCCAGCCGTTGAAAATCTTCATCCAGGAAACCGTCAGTGCGGCCATCGACGCATTCGGCTACGAGCGTCCAGATGCGGTGGTCGATGGACTCGCGGCACGTTGGCACAACGGGAAGATGGTTTTGCACCCGGCCGATCCCACGTTGCAAACGAAAGAAGTGCCGATTGAAGTGTTCTTCCACAAGATCGTGATGATCCGCAACAACCTGCGCGTGCTCGAACAGAAGATCAACGCGAGCGACAAGCTCACCGACGCGGACAAGGTCGAGTTGCAGCAATACATCACGCGGTCGTACGGCTCGATGACGACATTCAACGTTTTGTTTCGGTAGAAAGAAGA
>DATHEW010000461.1:0-3565 GCA_035318425.1 Candidatus Acidiferrum sp.
AATGCGGCGCGTCGCAAAATTGAGCAGCTTGGGAAGCTTCGTTTCCAGCGCACTGGCCAGCGCTTCCTTCGGATGATCCGCCACCAGCGGTTCCGATGCGAACCAGTACATCAGCGGCAAATTGTGATCATCCGCATCTTCGCTGTGCTTCGTCAACGCCGTCGCGATGTCCGCGCGTTGTTCCACCGGAATGCGTTGCAACGCGGACGCGATGTAACGGCGCACGAGCGGTGAAGGATCGCTCTCGGCCCTGCGTTGAAGCGAATCGAGAGACTTCTGCGCGAGTTCCTCCACGCTGCCGCCGAAGATCAGGTCCGCGCGCTCGTAATAAAGCTGCACCATCCACGCACGCACGCGTTCATCCTTGTCCTGCGACCAGCGGGCAATGTCTTCCAAACGCATCGCGTTCATCACGTGCAACGCCCAGAGCGCACGCAGCCGCGCCGAAGTGTCGTTCGACGTTTCCACGATGTCTTCGAGCTTGCTCACGGCTTCGATTTTCCGCGCCGCCTTATGATGTTTCATCAAGTCAGCCAGTTCAGGAGCAACGTCGCCGGGATCTTCATTCGCCGCGCGCTCGTGAACGCGCTGTTGCAGAATCCTTCGCGCGTGCCGGCTCTTGAACTCGTTCTTCAATGGAACCAGCGCGATCAATTCCTCATCGCTCAGCTTGGCGAGATCGATCGGCGTCGCCTTTTGATCTTTGTAAACGATCTTGTACACGCGCCCATTGCCGCGGTCATGACCGTCCTCGCGGTTGTGATGGCATTGATTCACGTCGTACCAATCGATCACGAAGACGCTGCCATCGTGATCGTAGGTTTGGTTGAGCGTTTGCGACCACGTGTCGTTGAAGTTCAGAAAATCCTTGCCGTGCTTGCCCACGTAGCCGCTGCCTGCGCGCACCGCGATGTCCATGTTGAGGCGCTGCCCGTGAATGTTCCCGATGAACAATTTGTCGCGATACTCGGCCGGCCAGCTCTCACCGAGATAAGCCATCACACCAGCGTGGGCATGGCCGCCGCCTGCGGAATCACTACGCGCGTTGGCAGCGTGAGGCCCGACGTTACCCGCCCAATGCACGTGATCCCCGTGCGTCTTGATGTCCTCGTAAATGTGCGGGTGATCGGGCTTGCTCCGGCCTTTGCCGTAACGCGACGACTCCTCACGTCCGACCGCGAAGTGCTGGCCGCCCTGCCGTTCGAGCCGCGCGCCCTGGATCATGTTCCAGAAATGCGGGATCACGCACATCTCCGCGAAGAGCTCGCCGTGCTCGTTGAAATCAATGCCCCACGGATTGCTCCCGCCTTCGGTGAACACTTCGAACACGTGACGCGTCGGGTGATAGCGCCACACGCCGGCATCCATCCACTGACGCTCGCGATCGGTCGCGCCCGGTTTGCCGACGAAGCTTGGACAGAACACGCCATGCACGCCGTAAAGCCAGCCATCTGGACCCCATGTAAACGTGTTCAAGACTTCGTGTGTGTCCGCCGTGAAATTCCAACCGTCGAGAAGAATCTGCGGATCGCCAGCGGGCTTGGGATTATTCCAATCCTTCACCGGAACAAAAAGCAGGTAGGGCGCAGCTCCTATCCACACGCCGTTAAAGCCAAGTTCAAGGCCGCTGACCAGGTTCAGGTTCTCCATGAACACTGTCTTCTTGTCGAACTTGTGATCCCCGTTCGTGTCTTCAAAAACAAGGATGCGATCCTTGCCGTTCAGGATGTCTTTCAACTGCTCGGGCGTCGGTTTCGTCTGATCCGCTCCCGTGGTGCGCTCTACTTTCGGCGGCACGCCTTTTCGCTTCGGATACGTCAGCCCTTCCGCGACCCACACACGGCCGCGATCATCGATCGCGAATGCAATCGGCTGCACGAGATCAGGTTCGCCTGCGAACGGATACATCTTGAAGCCCGCGGGCAAAGTGGCTTTGTCGCACGCGTCCTGCGCGCTTAACCCGGCGTAAGGCACCACGTCCGCGGCCGGCGCATTCGCCGCGCGCGCGGCGGCAGCGCAAGTGAATGCGAGCGCGAGAGAAGAGAGCAGTTGTTTGGATGTCATGAGCGTTCGTTGGACGTAGCCGAGATGAATTTATTCCGCGAGCCGGAAATTCGTTTCGACAAAATAAAAAACGGCGGAGCCGCCCGGCCCCGCCGTGGACAATCGATTCTCCCTGTCTGCGCGCCAACTCAGCACTTCCCCATCTCGCAGAAAATCTTGTGCAGCTTCTCGATGCTCACCAGCGGAGGTTCGTTCTCGCGCTCGTACTCGATGATGTACCATTCGAGACCCGCGACGTTCTCGCACAGGTCGAAGATTTCCTTCCACGGCAACTCGTCCTGACCGATCAACGCGTTTGGGTTCGACTTCGAGTGAGGCTTTGCGTGAACGCTCACCGTGCGGCCGGGAAATTTCTTCAGGTAAGTCGTCGCCAGCCCGGGCGTCTTCGCGTGCATGGCGTTGCCGATGTCGAACTGGATCTTCACGTCCTTGCTCGCGCGATTGAAGAAGGTGTCCCACGGAATTTCGCCGCCGAGTTCCTCGAACTCCACGCTGTGATTGTGATAGCCCACGACCATGCCGCTGGGCTTTGCTTTCGCAGCGATCTCGGTAAACAGGTCCGCCGTCTTCTGCCAATCCTCCTTGGTCTTGCGATACTTCTCCGCGAGACCGGGCACGATGAGATACTTGTTCCCGATCGCCTGGTTGAACTCGATCGTCTTCTCCAATTTGTCGCCCAACAACGTGTCGATCTGCGCGTGTGTCCCGCAACATTTCAGCCCCGCGTCATCGAGCAACTTCCGCAACGTTTTCGCGTCGCGTCCGTAATAGCCGGCGAACTCCACGGCTTTGTAGCCGATCTTGCCGACCTGGTTCAGCGTGCCGGGCAAATCCTTTTCGCAATCCTTGCGCACCGAGTAAAGCTGCACACCGATTGGAATCTTTGCCTTTGCTGCCGCGGCAAAAAGCGCTGACGGGCTAAGCGCCGCGCTAACGGCAGCCGCTGCCGCGCTTCGTTTCAAAAAGTCACGACGTGAAGTGAGTTGTGTTTTCATGAGTGTGGTTTGGACGTGTTGTTGAGAAGTTGCTCTGGAATTATTCCTTCAGTTCTTTCCTCGGTACTTTTTCATCAACCATCGCCGCGTTGTAAACGAACGCCGCCATGATCACCGACGCCTGCTTCAAATCATCGAACTGAAGCCGGTCAAACACGTCGGCATTCGAGTGATGCGTGCGGGTCCAGTACTCGATCGGGTCCTGAATGAACTGGAAACCCGGCAGCCCGACCGCATCGAACGGCAGATGATCCGTTCCGCCTGTGTTCCCCGCCGTCAACGTTTCAGCGCCGAGATCACGGAACGGTTCGATCCATTGCCGAAAGAGTGGACGCACCGCCTCGTTACCCTGCATGTAAACGCCGCGAATCTTGCCCGTGCCGTTGTCGAGATTGAAGTAGGCCGAAAACTTGTCGTACTCCGCGCCGCGAATCAGTTTTCGCGTCACACGCGGCGCTGCCGGACTGTCCGCCGCGGCACGCGAAGCCACGCGCGCGAACTCACTA
>DATHEW010000462.1:0-2362 GCA_035318425.1 Candidatus Acidiferrum sp.
GACGTTTTCACGAAAGCGCAGTCGGGAGAGATCACGATCCGCAATGGCGCCATCGTTCACGCGCAAGCGGGAGAGCGAGCGGGCGAAGCGGCCTTCAAATACCTGCTGACACTTCAAGGCGGCGAATTCCGGCTGAAGCCATATCGCGAGCCGGAACAGATAACCATCACGCGCAACTGGGAACATCTCTTGATGGAAGCCGCGCAGTTGCGCGACGAAGTGGCGGACCCGGCCAGTGCTGAAACGACCAGCGTGGAACAGCGCGCTGCGGCACACGCGCCGCTGCCACAGCTCGCCCTGCAACCGGAGGAACTGAATCTCACCCAGCCCGCCCGGCAGTTCATCGCGGTCTCGGTGGATGGCGATCCGCTGGCGGCGCTCACGTCGGACGACTCACATGTGGCAGCACTAGCTCAACTCGCGTCGAGCGTGCAACTGTGGGACTGCGCTTTGCCGATCGGACGACCCGAACTATTTGAAGCGACGACCGCTTCGAGCGAAGTGGCGTTGCAGTTCCACCCGGAAGCAGCAGTGCTCGCGATCCGGGAGCGGAGGCCACGCGAATGAACGATCTCGCAACGCGCTGGTTCGGACGCTTGCACCGGGTGACCGGTGCGATGGCGTATGGTTTGCGGACGAACGACCGGCAGATTTTTTCGCGCACTTGGAATCCACAATTCAGCGAAGCAGCGCTGAACGATTTCTGGCAGCGACTGGAGGGCATCGCGCAAGTGGCGCTTCCCGCAGGTGAGAAAGCGGAAAGTTTGCGCTGGATCTTTCACGACCATCTCGTCACCGCGGTGGCGCGACCGGACAACACGATGTACTTCATTCTGCGTGCAAAGGACGCGAGATCGGTGGATGAGTCAGGATTGGAACGTCTGCTGAATGAGTTCCGCGGATTGCGCTCAGAGTGAAATCCGCGCACTCACTTGGCGGCGGCAGCGAGAGATGATTCCTTCGACAGGCGTTTCAGCCGAATGTCGCGAAACTGCAGGAACGTTGCCGGATTGTTGGTGTTCTTCGAGTGCAGTTCCAGCGCGATCAACCCCGACCTGTGTCGCTTCTTCGCGTGTTCATCGACCACGTCAGCGACCATGAGTCCGTTGATGTAATGCGTGATGTGATTTCCTTTGGCGATGATCACGCATTGATTCCAATCCTCGGCGCGGACCGCACTGAGTTGGTTCGTCCCAGTCCATTGCGCCAGCACTTCCGACTTGTCGCTCGAACGCGCAATCGCAGCCTCACCGTACCCGGCCATGCGATAGCGGCGCTTGTCTTCGTTCACGGCGCCGTTGCTCTTCGCATCGGGAGCGAGATCGAACTGGTAAGAAGAAAGCTCAGGGGACTTATTCGTCTCAGCGCGATAACCAACGCCGCCATTCGGCTGGCGATTACCGCGCAACAAACGGAAGCGATAGGAGAATTGAATTTCGAAGTCCTCCACCTTCGCCTGGGTCGAGGTGAGATAAAATCGCTGCTTCACGGGCGCGGCAGGAAACAGTTGTCCGGTGATCGCTCCATCCATCACGGACCAATAGTTGGTGTCGCCCGACCAATCGCTCAAATCACGACCATTGAACAGCGACACGAAACCTTCGTCGGTAGCAGAGACTGTAAGTGGAGCGACAACTTTTTTGGTCGGTTCTGCGATCACGACCGCTTTGGTCGTCTCAGCGCGGCTGCGTTGTTCTGCCGCCGCAGCCAGGCGAATCTGATCTTCCTTACGCTTCAACTCCGCCTCCATCTGAAGGCGCGCCTCGTTTTGCTTCTGTTGTTTTTCCGCAAGCAGCGCAGCCTCATGTTTTTGCTTTTCAGCGTCGGCTCGCAAGCGATCGGTTTCCGCTTGAGCCGCCACGAGCCTCTGCTTTTCAGCGCCCGATCGTTTCACGAACCATGCGCCGGCCGCTCCCACCGCGAGGACCATCAAGCACGCAGCGACAAGCCACGGCGTCAGACTTCGTTTTCGCACTGCGGCACGCGTTTGTTTGAGCAGCGCCGTTTGCGCTGGAGTGAAAGAGTCCGTCAACTCGAGCGGGACCACGTTGCGTTCCGGTTGCGGAACTGGTTCCACCACAGGTTTGGGAAAAAATATCTCAAACGACGTTGGCCGTTGGGCCGCGTCCTTGTCCAGACAGGCCATGACGAACTCGACAATTTTCGCGGGCACCGCGCTGTCAATCCCACGCAAGCGCTCGGTCAGCGAAGGCGCTGAGGTCGATCGCATATCCGACAGCAGGGTCTTCGCGTCGCCGAACACAGGCGTGCCGGCAAGCAGTTCGTAAAGCGTGGCGCCGAAGCTGTAGAAATCGTCTGCCGCCGTGGGATCTTCGCCTTCGAGTTGTTGCGGACTGAAACA
>DATHEW010000463.1:0-3822 GCA_035318425.1 Candidatus Acidiferrum sp.
CATGTATCCCGGCAAACACCCGAACGCACTGGGATGGAACGACCCTTATTGGCGCTGAGGCGCTAGACCGTTCGCATCTGCACGGCATCCACGGTCGAATCGCCGGCCGGAATCGAGCTGACGATCACGATCGTGTTGCCGTGCTGCAATTTCCCCGCCTTGATCAGCGCCGCGATCGCGTCCTTGATCGTCTTCTCTCGCATGTCGTGATCGAACGCGACGATGCACGGCGTCACGCCCCAGGTGAGCGCGAGAGCATTCGCCATGATTTGCGTTTCGCAGATGGCGTAAATCGGCGAGTAACGCGGACGCATCCAGCCTGCGTAGCGCGGCATGTTTCCGCGCAGCGTGAACACGAGAAGCGCGTCCGCTTTTAATTCATTCGCCATTACCACGGCGCTCTTCACCAACTTCTGCCGCGGGTTCGTCAACTCCGCGCGCTCCTGAAAATTTGCGCCGCCGCTGCGTTCCGTGCGCACGGCGATGCGGTTTAACACCTCCAGGCACGCGACCGGATATTTTCCTACCGTCGTTTCGCCACTCAGCATGATCGCGTCGGTCTGTTCGAACACCGCGTTCGCCACGTCGCTGATCTCGGCGCGCGTCGGCATGGGATTCTCGATCATGCTTTCGAGCATGTGCGTGGCAACGATCACTGGCTTCCCAACGCGCAAACAGGTCTTCACGATCTTGCGCTGAATGATCGGCAAATCCTCGTAGGGAACCTCGATGCCGAGATCGCCGCGCGCAACCATGACCGCATCCGCCTGGTGGATGATTTCATTCAAGTTCAAGACGGCTTGCTGGTCTTCGATCTTGGCGATGATCTGCGGCTTGGCCGGCGCACCTTCGATGAAGGCGCGCAGTTGCTGAATGTCCTTTGCCTCGCGCACGAAACTCAGCGCGATGAAATCGACCCCGACCTCGAGCCCGAGCGCCACGTCTGCAAAATCTTTCGCCGTGAGCGCCGGCATGCTGACTTTCACGCCCGGCAAATTGATGTGCCGGCGGCTGCCGAGTTTTCCTTCCGTCAGAACTTCGCAATAAACTTTGTTGCCCGACTTCGAGAGCACCTTCATGCGGATGGTCCCGTTGTCCACGAGCACCACGTCATCGACATGAATGTCGTTCACGAAATTTTCGTAATTTACATCCACGGAGTGCAACTCCTCGCCAACTTCGCCGCGCACCGTGAGCGTGAACTTCTGTCCGGGTTTCAGGTCGAGAGCAGCCGGCAGGTCGCCCGTGCGAATGGCGGGCCCTTGCGTGTCCATCATGATGGCCACGGCGACACCGCGCGCCTGGGCGGCATCGCGAATGTGTCCGACCACGCGGCGCACCCACTCATGCGCGGAGTGCGACATGTTGAGGCGCGCGATGTTCATCCCGGCATCGATCAGCTTCCCGATCATCTCCGGCGAGTCCGTGGCAGGTCCAATGGTGACAATGATTTTGGTCTTACGCATCGCGGACGCGGACGGTACGGAAGCGCGCCGGAATTGAAACGAAATTTCTCTGGTACGATGGAACGCGCGTGGTGCGCGAAGAGAAATGCAAGCCACGACTGATCTACTTCAACTTAATAAACTCCGCCGCCTGCTGAACGTCTTTGTCACCACGACCGGAAAGATTCACGATTACGATATCGTCGTGCGACATCCTGGGTGCGCGTTCGATGCATTCGGCGACGGCATGGGAGGATTCCAGCGCGGGGATGATGCCTTCGAGCTTCGCAAGTTTCTGGAACGCGCTCAGCGCCTGGTCGTCCGTCGCGTAAGTGTACTCGACGCGCTTCTGGTCGTGCAGCAGTGCGTGCTCGGGGCCGACGGCGGCGTAGTCCAGCCCGGCGGAGATGGAATGCGTGAGTTGAATCTGACCGTTCTCGTCCTGAAGAATGTAGCTGCGCGTGCCCTGCAAGACCCCGAGCGAGCCGCCGTGAAAACGCGCCGCGTGCTTCTCTGGCTTGATGCCTTCGCCGCCCGCTTCCACGCCGAGCATCTTCACGCTCTTGTCCTCGAGGAATGGATAAAACAACCCGATCGCATTCGATCCACCACCGACACACGCGATGAGCAAGTCGGGCAAGCGCTCCTCCTTTTCCAGAATTTGCCGACGCGCTTCATCGCCGATCACGCGCTGGAAGTTGCGCACCATCACAGGATACGGATGCGCGCCATACGCCGTGCCGAGAATGTAATGCGTGCTGCGCACATTCGTGACCCAATCGCGCATCGCTTCGTTCACTGCTTCCTTCAATGTCTTCTGTCCGGCATGCACCGGCACCACTTCCGCGCCGAGCATTTTCATGCGGAAGACGTTCAGCCGCTGGCGGTCGCAATCCACGGCGCCCATGTAGATCACGCACTTGAGCCCAAACATCGCGCTGACCGTCGCCGTCGCCACTCCATGCTGGCCCGCGCCGGTCTCGGCGATGATGCGCGTCTTGCCCATGCGCTTCGCGAGAAGGATTTGGCCCATCGCGTTGTTGATCTTGTGCGCGCCGGTGTGGAGCAGGTCTTCGCGCTTGAGGTAAATCTTCGCGCCGCCGAGTTCGCGCGTGAGACGCTCGGCGAAGTAGAGCGGCGTGGGGCGTCCGCAAAACTCCTTCAGGTAATAATCCAGCTCCCGCTGAAACTCCGGGTCCCGTTGCGCGCGGAAATACTCCTCCTCCAGTTGCTGCAACGGATGCATCAACGTCTCAGGCACGTAACGTCCGCCATACCGGCCGAAGTGCCCTTGCGCGTCAGGAAGTGATTCGGTTGCGACTGAACTCATGGCGCGCAAGCTACGCGGCTGAGCTTGCGGAGTCGAGGGATGAGCAGCCACTCAAGGTGCGCACGCCTCCTGCCGATGTCCCCGCTCAGATACGGGACCAGCATGATCATTGGGGACAGTTCATTTACTCAGTCGCAGAAAAACGAACATCGCTCGCTGACCGCGCGCGAGCTCGACGCTTTGCAGGCGCAGCGAGAACTCGTCGGTGACGTGCTGCGCGAACGCTACGATGTCTATGCGCTCCCCGCTCTGCGTACCGATCTTGCCGCATTGCAGCAGATCGTTGATGACGACGTGTTCGGTTCTGAACAGGAATACGAATGGTCTTGTGTGGGCGTGGTCTTTGGTGACGTGCTCGCCGCCGAGCTTGGCCTCGAATGGTTCGCGTTCTCTAGCGCTCCAGGGACCGAGCCCGCGCTCTGCACCGCAGACTTCGCCACCACGCTCTTCCCGCGCGCGATGTTGGTGCGCCGCGCCGATGATGACGTGCCGATTCAACTCAGCACGTTGCTGGATCAACTCGCCGGCGGCATCGACGCAATGCAAGAGCGACAAGCGCGTCGGCTGGGCAAAAATCTTGTGAGCCACACTCGATCCGATACCCTCAGTCTCGAACCACTTCCCGAGAAAGAACGATTTTATGGCCGATAAAAACAGCAAGCAGCCCGAGAACATCCCAGGCAAATGGTACGTCGATGCCACTTGCGTCCCCTGCAACTCCTGCGTCGGCGAAGCGCCGACGCTTCTGAAGTACAGTACCGACGAATCCCACGTCTTCTTCATGAAGCAACCCGCGTCACCTGACGAGGAAGCTGCCGCCGCGCGCGCCGCGGAGATTTGCCCCACGACCTCGATCGGCAACGACGGGGAATAATTCTTCCTACTCTTCTTCACGATCGTGTTCTAAATCTCTCCGGGCAACGGAGCAGATTAAGAACACGATTACGTTTAGGAGGTCATTTCAATGTCTTCATCACTGGCGAACAAATGGATTCTCATCACGGGCGCTTCCAGCGGGTTTGGCGCGAGCGCTGCCCTCGCCTTTGC
>DATHEW010000464.1:0-4097 GCA_035318425.1 Candidatus Acidiferrum sp.
AATCAACTATCTTTACAACAGCGGGACGGGTCGCACATGGCCAGTGACGCTTCCGTAGAAGATCAAAAACAGGCTGCATGCCTGGTTGGTGCGGGGAAAATGGTCAGTCCTCCCCCTGACGGCAATTAACTTCGCGAGGCGTGCCGAACCGGCTATCATGTCCAGCCTGACCCGTCGAACGGTTCCTGCGGACCCTATCCACCCTGTCTGTTCTACGCGGAATCCGCTGCCCGGACCGACTTGACGGCTCATCTTGTGACACTGATCGAGCCGAATGCCCCAAAGGCCGTGAAATCGCAGGTTGATCCTCGGATATGAGTGTGCTGCACACCAAGTGAGTGCTTGGCAAGCCGCCTGCTATCAACGGGTATAAAAGCAATACTCAATAGCATTCAGTTGCTTTGTGGGGAGGGGGTGAAAGCAAATGCCTAATAATCCAAAATCAATCGGCGGCCATTTCGAGGCCATCATCGGCGGGTGGGAAGAGCACGCAGCGGACGCGACGTTCGGCGGGCTGACGCTGACGCAGTATAAGACGAAGGTGAAATCTTCGTTTGACGCTCGCGATGTGATCGAAGACCTCGAGCGGAAGCTCGATGCTGCCCGCGTGGACCGTAAGAATTCCGGACGTCGTGAGCAGCGAACTTACGGACAATGTGGTGAACTCGATCAAAGGGGATCCGAACCATGGCGAGAACAGTCCGTTGTACGCGTCTTTCGGCTACATCCGCAAAGATGACCGCAAGAGCGGTCTCACGCGTGCCACAAAAAGTGTGGCACTCCAACCGGAACTGAAGATCGCCGCGTAAGCGACGACCTTGCGGGTAAACAGAAGCCAGATCAGATTCGGCTGGTCTGGCTTTCTTTTTTCATTTTAAGGAGAACGCGCGTTGTAGACTTGGAAGTGCGTCAGTCTGTCGCCGCTTTCTGCGGCACGACCCAGGGACTGAGGATTGTCCGTGTTCAGTGGACGGTTCGGACCATCACGCGATCACTGAGCTTCCAACGAGCCGCTGAACGCGGCTCCACTCGTCGCAGCGCGACGATTTCCACCATCTCTGCTCTTTGTGAACATCGTTCGCTTGTCACTCGCCCGTTCACAGTTACTCTGCGCCGCGCGTGCATCAGATCACCCGACTCAGTAACGGACTCATCATCGCCACCGCCGAAATGCCTTACATGGCCAGCGTGGCGGTCGGCCTGTGGGTCGGCGTCGGCGGAAGATTTGAACCCACGGAAATCTCCGGCGTCGCGCATTTCATCGAACATCTTCTTTTCAAAGGAACGGGACGCCGCAGCGCGAAACAAATCTCCGAAGCGGTGGAAGGCGTGGGCGGTTATCTCAACGCGTTCACCACGGAAGAGAACACCTGCTTCCACGCCCGCGCACACGCCGATCGCACCAATGACTTGCTCGATGTGTTGGTGGACATGTTCGTGAACTCGCGATTTGCTCCCGCAGACATCAGCAAAGAACGCGATGTGATCAAGGAAGAGATCGCGATGTACCAGGACCAGCCGCAGCAACTCGTTCAGGATCTGCTGCACGAGACGCTCTGGCCGAATCATCCCCTCGGCCGTCCGCTTACCGGCACGGAGAAGACGCTCAATGCGATCCGTCGCACCGACCTGCTCGGATTTCTGCGCACGAATTACGGCACGGGGAACACCGTGCTCGCCGTCGCCGGACCGTTGCGCCATGCCGACGTGTTACGCCGGTGCAAGAAGCTCGTCGGGAAATTCTCGGACGGAAAGAAACCCGCGTTCGTTCCTGCGGATGCGCAGCAGAACGCGCCCGTTGTTCATCTGCAAACAAAGAAAACGGAGCAGACGCAGCTTGCGCTCGGCGTGCGCGCTTGTTCTCGCCATGACGAACGCCGCTTCGCTGTGCGTGTGCTCAACGCGATCGTCGGGGAGAGCATGAGCTCGCGACTGTTTCAAATTCTGCGCGAGGACAAGGGGATCGCTTATTCCATCTACAGCTCATGGGCCTTCATGGAAGACACCGGCGCGCTCACGATCTCTGCCGGCCTTGATCACGACGACATCGAGAAGTCGCTGCGCATCATCGCGCGCGAACTTCGGAAGTTGGGCGAAACTCCGGTCGGCAGCGCTGAACTGCGCCGCGCGCGTGACTTCGTGATCGGCCAGATGGAGCTCAGCCTCGAAGGCACCGAAAACCAGATGAACTGGGTCGGTGAAAGTTTGCTCGGCTATGGCCGCATCCTCGATCCGCGCGAGGTCAAGCAGCGCCTCGCTGCCGTGAGCGCGGCCGAGGTGCGCTCTGCCGCCCGTGAGTTTCTGCAACCGCAGCGACTGAATCTCGCGCTCGTTTCGCCGCTGGAGAAAACGCTTGGCCTGGAGAAACTTCTCCGCTGGTGATGATGCGTCCGCTGGTCATTGAAGTCCCGACCACACTTTCGCCCGAGGAAGTCGTCCAGCGATTCCGAATGCAGCGCGGCGTGATGTTGCTGCGCAGCCGTTCGTTCGAATCACCTCACGCGCGTTACTCGTTCGTCGTCGCGCATCCGATCCTTCGCTTCCGTTCCTTCGGCTCGCGTTGCCAAATCTCCACCATCGATGGCACACACGAGCAGTTTGGCAACCCATGGCACCTCCTCGACGCATTGATGTCGCGCTTCGAGTTGCTGGATGAAATCGATTTCCCGTTTCCGCTCGGCGGCGCGTTTGGATTCTGGGGCTACGATCTGAAAAACTTCGTCGAGCCAAAGCTGACGCGGCGTGCGGTCAATGATCTGGAATTGCCTGACTGCCATGTGGGCTTTCACAGCAGCGTCGTCGTGTTCGATCACGCACTCGACAAGACGTGGGTTGTCTCCACGGGATTGGCCCACGACGGTTCCCGTGATGAAGTGCGCGCCAGATCAGAAGCAGACGTCTGGAAACATCATCTCACTCAATCTGAACCGACGACTCCGAAGGTTCCAGTGCTCGGGGACAAATCCAGGATGCGAGAACTGGCGTCGGACGAAACGGGTTCACCCGAAGTCATCTCCAACATATCCAGAAATGAGTTCATCGCTGCGGTGACTCGGGCGCAGAACTACATCAAGCACGGCCACATCTATCAGGTGAATTTGTCGCACCGACTCTCGGCCGAATGTGATTGCGAGCCGTGGAAATTGTTCGAGCGTCTCGGCGAGGTTTCGCCCGCGCCCTTCTCTGCTTATCTCGACTGCGGCGATTTCCATCTCGCCTCGTCATCGCCGGAACTATTCCTGCGCCTCAGCGGACGTCACATCGTCACGCGCCCGATCAAAGGCACGCGACCGCGCTCGACCGATCCGACCCGCGACGCGCGACTCACGTACGAATTGCAGACCAGCGCGAAAGAGATGTCCGAACTCGTGATGATCACCGATCTGTTGCGCAACGATCTCGGCCGCGTGTGCGAGTTCGGTTCGGTGCAGGTGCCCGAATTGGTCCGACTGGAGCGTTACGCGCATGTGCAACATCTCGTCTCGACCGTTGAAGGCCGTTTGCGCAGCGGGGTGACGCACTTCGCTGCGTTCGCCTCGTGCTTTCCCGGCGGCAGCGTGACGGGCGCGCCGAAAATTCGCGCGATGGAAATTATCGACGAACTCGAACCTCTCACGCGCGGGCCGTACACCGGCGCGCTCGGCTACCTGGGTTTCAATCGCGAAAGCCAACTCAGCATCGTGATTCGCACAGCCATTCACAAAGGCGGCACCGCTTACTTCAACGTCGGCGCCGGCATTGTGTCTGAGTCGAATCCCGAAGCGGAGTACGAGGAAACAATCGCGAAGGCACGTGGTTTTCTCAGTGCGCTCAATGCGCGCGAGTCACGCCTGGTCCCGCGCTGATCCGCACATCGCAAGGATGCGCGCGCGATTGGACAGGTTCACTGAGACGTGTTTATTCTCGCTCCCGTGAAGCCATCACATCAGGTGCCGGACTCGAACCGTCGTCAGTTCATTTCGTCAGTCCTCCGCACGAGCGCGGGAATTCTTTGCGCCGCTCCAGCGCTGACCGCGCGCGCCGCGGCGCCCGGCATTGTCCGCCTTCGTCCCGCGATCACTCATGGTGTGATGAGCGGCGAAGTGGATTTCGATTCT
>DATHEW010000465.1:0-3488 GCA_035318425.1 Candidatus Acidiferrum sp.
ACGCGTTGGTCGCGATTGTTAGGACAAGATTCGTGAGGTCGAGCGCTTCGGCCATTGTGGGTTGCGAGACGATCGCGACTTGCGCCACGCGGCTGGTCACGACGCCAAGTGCGTTGGACGCAGTGAAGAAGTAAGTCCCGGCTTCGTTCGTGTTGCCAATGCCATAGAACGTTGTCTTCGCACCGTTGATCGGAGCGGAGACGCCGTTGTGATACCATCGAAACGTCCATGGCCCGCCGCCTTCCACACCGACATTGGCAGACCAATACGTTCCTTGCGTCACGCGCACGTCCGGCAGTTCCCGCGTAATCTCCGGCGGTTCAGGGTTGGTCCGGATGATGATTTCCACATCGTCAATCGCCCAGTCGCCAGTGAAGTGGTCGTCAGAACTCGCGCTCCACCAGAACTGCGCATTCGTCAGTTGCGCTTCAGGTGGAATTGGCACCTCGATGTGCCGCCACGTGTAAGCCGGAGCAAACGTCTCCAGGCCGACCGTTGCCGACAGCGGAGCAGTAAAACCAAAAGCCATTTTAACGGCAGGGTGCGGCCCGCGCCAGTTAGCGGATGAGTTGTCTCCCGTGCGCAACCAGAATCGAACGACGCCGCCGTTCTCGGTGTCCAGTGGACGGGTGACAACCGAAAGGTTGGCGTAAATCGCATCAAAACAAAGCGCGTTGCTGCCCGAAACTGCGCCCCCGAAACTTGCCGCATTGATTCCACCGCGGATGCGCGACCACTGAGTTGCATCAAAGCCCGGCTCGAAGTCATCGAAAAGATGCGAGATCGTCGGTGTTGCAGGCACAACCGTAAGGAACGCAACCTGGCTGGTGACGCTTCCAAACTCATTACTCGCCACCACGAAGTATCGGCCGGCATTCGAGAATGCAGCGGGTCGGGGCACCAGATCGCGGCTTGTTTGCAAAAACACATCATTGAAATACCAGAAGTAGCGAATGTTCGTGGCTGCCCGTGCGAGTGAACTCAACATGAACTCAGTGCCCTCCTCGACGGTGCGTGATTGAGGTTGCACTACGAATTCGGGCGGGAGCGCTGGCGTTGATCCCGGATAAAAATCGACCTTCACCTCGAATGAACCAACCTGACCACGGCCGTCTTCCACCACAATCGCGTAGAGGAAATTGCTATGCACACGATATGGAGCGCCAGAGAACAGGTTGTGCCACGGCTCGAAGTGCAGCGCCACTGGTAGCACGCTGGAGGGACTGATGCCCCGATACAGGTTCGCGCGCGGGTAAGAGTGTTGGGATATGGCTTCGAGGTTCACAAGACCATCAGCCGGGGCGACCCACGCGTACCAAACGGAGTTCCCAATCGGCAATGAATTGTGCCAACGCTCACCCGGCTCACGCGTGCCGCCTGTGTAGCTCCCACTGATGCGAGCATGAGCACCAACAATTAACTGACGTTGATCAAAGTCATCGTTGGCCGGCCTTTGCACTGGTTGAACGAAAATCGCGCCGTTGGTCGACCATTTCCCGGGCGCTGAAATTTCCCAAAAAAGAGCGACTAGGTTCGTCTCGATGGGTGCGATGAAACTGAGTGAGTAGAAATGATCGTCGGCACGCAGGTCGGGTGCCCTGCCATCGTTCTGCAACGTTTGCCACGCCCCATTCCCGAGACGAAAACGCACCGTCGCATTCGTTATTGCGCGCAGGTCATGTGCCGTGATCGTCACCGCGTTCGAGTGGCCAGCCAGCAACACGAACAGGTTTGTTTCCCCGGTTATTCCAGCGGCCTTCGCAAACGAGACATTCACTTCGAGATTTGAATCTTCTTGGGCGGATATGGCGTTGAATGCATCAATGCGCCCGCCGGAAGCCACGTGAGTGCTAAGTGCTGTAGTACTTTGAACTGTTCCGACAATCCGCTCGCGCAACTCCGCCACGGAAATGCTGGGATGCTGTGCGAGTACCAAAGCGGCGACACCGGCCACGTGCGGACACGCCATGCTCGTCCCCGACGCAACGAGGTAGCCGTAATCGTCGAAGGCGTCGCACGACAATATGTCCACGCCGGGAGCACCGATGTGACATCGTTTGATGCCGTAGTTCGAGAAGCTCGCCAAGCGGTCTGTTTTGTCGATCGCGGCGACGGTAATGAGATTCGGCAAGTCCAGACTGGCCGGAGAAAAGAGAAGTTGATCGATGTCGACGCGTGAATTACCTGCGGCGGCGACAACGAGCACTCCTGCATCGCCAGCCGTGGAAATCGCGTCGTAGAGAATCTGGCTAAACCCAAAAGCTCCCCAGCTACAGCTCAGGATCCGTGCGCCGTTCGCCACGGCATACTCAATGCACTCCACGCCGTCGGAGTCGTAGCCATAGCCAGACGCCGAAAGAAACTTACACGCCATCAACCGAACGTTCCACGCCACACCCACATGGTCGTAACCGTTGTTGGCGGCAGCGCCGATGGTTCCCGCGCAGTGCGTCCCATGTCGGTTGTCATCCGTGGGATCACCGGCCTTCACGCTGTTGGTTGGCCATTGGGCGTCAATCCCGTGCAGATCGTCGATGTAACCATTGTGATCGTCGTCGATGCCATTGCTTGGGATTTCACCAGGATTCACCCAAAGTTGGGATTGGAGATCCACATGCGTGAGACTGATCCCGGTGTCAATCACCGCTACAATAACGTTGGTTGAACCGGTTGTTAAACCCCACGCTGGCACCGCGTTCACGTCGGCTCTGGAAATTCCGGAGTTCTGCCCCGTGTTCCTCAATCCCCATAGCCGTCCGTCGGCGAACGCCGCGTCATTCGGCTCCACTTGGGTGGAAACGAGGCGATCGAAGTCGACGTAAGCGAAGGAGCCGCTCGCTTGAAGTTTGCTAAAAATGAGTTTTAGTCGGACCACCGCGTCCGGAAAGTTCGCTGCTGGATTGCCAATTCTGTCCAACAGCAACCATCCCGAGCGATACGTGCGTACCAGGTCGTAGCCGAGACTCTGAAGCAGGGCCTGATCAAGACTGCGCCCACGCTCGCGAGGCCGAACCAATATGCGCGTCCGGTGAACGAAGCGACCATTGACATCAATGCTATCCGCCGGCCCTGAAACTGGCGACGAGAAGGAGGAAGCCGTCTGCGGGACAGCAAATGCAGCATTGCTCGCAAATGCGTATAGGTTCTGTGGAAGAAAGGAGACATGTCCCCGCGTTTGCGGAACCCGGTTGCCTTTAATGGATTTCGAAAGCACGTGCGAACGAAGAGATTGCGCGTTATTTGTTCGCGCTGTGTTCGTCGTTTCATTTTCAACGCGGCGCAACACGAGAACGAACAGCAGCAGACTGAACACCGCCAAGGCCAAGAATATTCGCTGTCTGCAGTTCATGCCGTGTTAGTCAGAAGTGAGATTCAAGACCGAGTGCGCCACGTGCTAGTTTTCTGGGTTCGGTGACTGTCGCACGCGAAAGAAACCGGCGGAAGTGTTCGTGTTGATCGGATCAACAAACAACGTTCGTCCGCTGAGG
>DATHEW010000466.1:0-3415 GCA_035318425.1 Candidatus Acidiferrum sp.
GCGAAATCATCCCGCTCGATACCGGTACCGCGCTCACGCCCGACGCGATGACTGCGGAACCGCCGCTGTTATTGGCGTTGGAAAACGACTCCGATCTGTTGCGCGAGTTCTGCAACGAGTCGCAGGAACACTTGCAGAACGTCGAGCTCGGCGTGCTCACCCTGGAGGAAAATCCCGGCGACATGTCCACGCTCAACTCGATCTTCCGCGCCTTCCATACCTTCAAGGGCGGTTCGGGCTTCCTGAATCTCAAGGCGATCAATTCCCTGGCTCACGAATTGGAATCGCTGCTCGACCTCGCGCGCCAGCAGAAGCTCACGATCACTTCGGAGGTGATCGAAATCATCCTCAGCGGTGGCGACACGCTCAAACAGTTCATTATCGCCATCGTGCGCCAGCTTGATGGACATGAGGCCGGCGCTCCCATCGTCGTTCCGACGCTGGCATTGCGAACACGCGTGCGCGCTGTTTTGTCCGGCGCATCGGCGCCAGCGAAAGTTGAAAAGCCGGTCTCCGCATCCGCCACTGGCACTGCGCCCGCAATGCCCATCATTTTGCCGCCAGCGAAATCCGGCTCGGCCAAGGCACCCGCCGAGAGCGGGAGCACCTCAGCGCCGGCATCAGTCGCGAGTTCGGTCAAAGTGAACACGTCGAAACTTGATAGCCTCGTGGATCTGGTCGGTGAACTGGTCATCGCGCAATCGCAAGTGTCGCAAGACCCTGCGTTGCAAACGGTCGAGAGCCGGTTGTTGGCGCGTAATCTGGCGCAGGTCGGGCGCATCACCAGGGAATTGCAGCGCACCGCGATGTCGCTGCGCATGGTGCCGATCCGCCAGACGTTCCAGAAGATGACGCGCCTCGTTCGCGATTCATCAGCCCGCCTCGGCAAACAAATCGAACTGACGATGAGCGGTGAAGACACCGAACTGGATCGCATCATCGTCGAGGAAATTTCCGATCCGCTCATTCACATGGTGCGCAACTCCGTGGACCACGGCATCGAGAAACCCGAAGTGCGCCAGCAGCGCGGCAAGCCAGCCTGCGGCACGGTTCATCTCGCCGCGTGTCACCAGGGTGGGAATATCATCATCGAGATCAAGGACGACGGTGGCGGCCTGAATACCGAGAGAATTCTCGCCAAAGCCATTGCGCAAGGAATCGTCCAGCCAAACGCGATATTGTCGGACGAGGAGATCTTCAGCCTCATTTTTGCCCCCGGATTTTCCACGGCGGAAACCATCACGGACATTTCCGGACGTGGCGTCGGCATGGACGTGGTGCGCAAGAACATCGACAAGCTGCGTGGCAAAATCGACATCGCTTCCACGCTAGGCGAGGGTTCGAGGTTCACGATTTCCCTGCCGCTGACGCTGGCGATCATCGACGGGCTGATCGTGGGCGTGGGAGGCGAGCGGTTCATTTTACCGACGCTCTCGGTACGCGAGTCGTTCCGTCCGAAGCGGGAAATGATTTCAACCATCCACGAGCGCGGCGAGATGGTGAACGTGCGCGGCCACCTCAGTCCACTGCTGCGGCTCTCGGAATATTTCAACATCCCGGCGCAGGCCACTGATCCGACAGAAGGGATCGTCATCGTCATCGAAGCCGGTGGTTCCGACCGTTGTTTGCTCGTGGATCAATTGATCGGCAAACAGGAAGTCGTGATCAAAAGCCTCGGCGAAACGTTCAAGAACAACCGGGCGCTCGCGGGCGCAGCCATTCTCGGTGATGGACGCGTGGGCTTGATTCTCGAAGTGAATTCCCTGGTGCGCCTGTCGCGTGAGCCGCTGGCCCGCGCGGCGTGAGTTCTGCGGCTCAACCGCCCACAAAATATCTTATGCCATCGCTGCGTTTGCCGAAGCCATTACATCGACCCGGTTATCACCGGCGAATGAGACGCGATGAATTTAAACGTCAACCCAATGAAAATGATTAAGTCCAACCGAGCGGCGGCCGCTCTTATTTTGGCTGCCGCCTCTGTCGTTTCTGGTCAGGAAAAGCCGGCCGACAGCGCACCTCAAACGAATGCCGTTGCCAAAAGCGAATCCTTCCTGCGTTTCGAGGGAACGGACCTTCATATCGGCAAGCTCCCTCCCATCACGTTTCATGGCTTCGCGAGTCAGGGATTTCTCGCCTCCACGGACTATAATTATCTGGGAGACTCGACCGACGGCTCGTTTGAGTTCACGGAAATCGGCATCAACGCCTCCTTTTCGCCCTTCAAACGAACCCGGATCACGGCGCAGGTATTCGATTTCGATCTGGGGGACGTGAACAACTTCAAACCCTTCCTCGATTACGCCTCGGTGGAATACACCTTGAATGACTACGTCGGCGTGCGCGGTGGCCGGGTGCGCCGTCCGGGCGGAATCTATAATCACATTCAGGACGTGGATCTGGCGCGCACTTCGGTGCTGCTGCCGCAGGGAATGTATGACGCGCGCTGGCGCGACTTTTCCACCTCGATCGATGGCGGTGTCGTCTTCGGCAACATTTCCATGAAGAAGGCCGGCAGCCTTTCATACGAAGGTTTCGCAGGCGTCATGAATCTCTCGGCTGATGGTGGCATAGCTCGAATCATCGAGAACGGCCTGAGATCAAAGGGTGGTGGTGAACTCGACTCCTTCACCTCGCCGGTCATCGTCGGCGGCCAACTCTGGTGGAACACTCCTGTCGCGGGATTGCGGGCCGGCGCGATGTTTGCCAACGTTTTCGATTTTGGATACGACATCTCAATCGATCATCCGCAGGTCGGCTTGATTAGTGTGGAAGACCGCAGCGCTATCTTTGCGCATATGTATTCGGTGGAATACCTGTGGAAGTCGTGGACCTTCCAGGCCGAATATTTCAACTTCGAGTTGGATGGCACCACGACCCAGGAAAACGCAGCCCTTGGTACCAGCAAATCACCCAGCGCCAGCCACTCGGACACGTGGTATTTCGGCGCCGCCTACCGTTTCAACAAGTGGATCGAGGCCGGGGCCTACTACACCGAATACTACGGGAACATAGACGATCGCTCGGGTTCGAAACTGCCGGTTGGCTCCGATGGCTTCCAGAAGGACGTGGCGCTCTCACTGCGGTTCGATCCCAAGGATTGGTGGATCCTCAAACTGGAAGGCCACTACATTCGTGGAACCGGACTTCTGAGCGACGACGCCGCCAACCCCACGCGCAACGACGATGGTTGGTGGATGTTCGCCGCGAAAACCACTTTCAGCTTCTAACCTTTGAACCAACCCCTAAGTAATCTGGTTATGAAGACACTCTCGCTCAAAATCGGTTTGGTTTGCGCCACGCTGCTCCTCGGTGCGCTTCCAATCACCGCGCTCGAAGGCTTCGTTGTGATCGCCCACGAAGGCGTTTCCGCCAGCAGTCTCAGTGCGGCTGCGCTAAAGGATATATACACCGGCAA
>DATHEW010000467.1:0-2831 GCA_035318425.1 Candidatus Acidiferrum sp.
TCAGCTCACGCCCTTCGCGTGACTTATGCGTCTTATTTGTCAGGAGGAAGCGGCGGGGTCTCTCGGTTCTGCCCATAAGTCGGCAGATCATCGGCAAGACGAATCCAAGACAGACGGTCCTCAACCCAGGTGTGGTCGGCCGGCGTCGCTGTCTCTGGCTGGTCGAAGCTACAAACCGTGACACCGATCTCGTCTGCATCCGGCCCGGCCAAGAACGTCAATGGCGTACCGCAATGCGGGCAGAACGAACGCAGCCGCCCAGCCCATCGCAGCTCTCGCGGTTCACCAGTGGTGAACCGAAAGCCGCTCCGGCGAAACGATGCCCACGTCACGAACGGTGCGCCACTGCTCCGGCGACAATCTGAACAGTGGCAGTGGGTAATATCGTAAGGCGGTCCGGCCGCCTCATAACGCACCAAGCCGCACAAACAACCGCCGCAGATGACGTTTGTATTCATAAAAATGCGAGACGCGCACGCACCGCCAATCGATCAAGCTCAGCGACCCGGCGCACGGGACGCAACGATTGCCACCGCGACGCTCCCGCCGGGTTCCTTGCAGCGCATAGTTATACGCCAGCCACGCCTTTACCCGAGCTGCTCGGCAAGCGCGACAATGATGCCCTCTGGCCCGCGGATGTAGGCTAGTCGGTATGTGTCCTCGTACTGCATTTGGCCAATGAGCTCAGCCCCGTGGCCGCGCATGTGCGCAACGACAGCGTCGATGTCATCAACGGCGAACATGACGCGACGGATGCCCAGCGTGTTCATCGGCGCGTCCTCGGGCCCAAACCTGATCGCGTTGGGCGTGTGGAACTTGTCCAGCTCAATTCCCTGGCCATCGGGAGTCCGCATCATCGCGAGGGTGGCCCGGACATCCTTGAGCCCGATCAGGCTCCCGACCAAAGGCCCTTCGACTGTCGTCTCGCCCTCGAGCTTGAGGCCCAATTCGATGAAGAACGCCTTGGTGACTTCGAGATCGTTGACAACGATCAGGACGTTGTCCATCCGTTTAACTGTCATATCATTTCTTTCCTCGTTTCACTGCTGATGCCCGTACTTGCCGCACGTGGCGTATGACCAAGTGGCGAGCCAAATCGGCTTTGGCCTACCAGGACGTGGTTTGGCCGAGCGGGTTCATTTCCGCTGATTTACGCTTGTTTGGGTAAAACTGACAAGGAGCGCTTCGCCGTGGCGTCACCCAGGGAATGCACCGAAAGAGGAGCTCTGTCGCTGTTCAACGCAGCGACCATCGCATTGAGTTGAGCGCGGGTGTGTTCGCTGGAAATCATGAAGCGGAAGTGGCCGTCGCTGTCCGCGTAGCGGATGAGGCTTGGGAACACGGCGTGTTTCAGTAGGCGCGTGCTGAGGCGTTTGGCTTCCGCACCATCGCGGGGAGTGATGGAAATGATGGGGCCGGGGTGGTCCGGTATCTCGCGTCCGGCGGAACGAAGCGCGCCTTTTACCCACGCGGCGTTTGCATTCATGCGTTCGCGCCATTGCGGATGTTTTTCCAACAACTGCACTGACGCGAGCGCCGCGTTCGCGAACGGTAGCGGGAGCGGCGTGTTGCCATTGAAAAGGCGGCTGCGTTCGATGATGCGGTCGCGAAGCTTGCGCGAACAAAGCACGGCCCCGCCGTAACAGCCGAACGCTTTGCTCAATGCGATGGTTTGGATGACGCGTTGACGCCCAACACCTCCATGCTCGATCGCTCCCCCGCCCTGCGCGCCGAGCACGCCAGCGCCGTGTGCGTCATCGACCAGCAACATTGCGGAGCGCGGCAGCACACGAAGGTATTCGCGCAGCGGCGCGACGGAGCCATCATGCGAATACATGCCGTCGGTGATCACCAGCAGCTTTGCGCGTGAATTCAACCTGCGCACTTTGGCGGCAAGATCGTTTGCATCACGATGATGGAAGGTGGCATTCGGGCAATCCAGGAACCGCGCCGCATCCGACACGCTGGAGTGCGAGCGCGCGTCAATCAGCACATGAGTAAACTCACCGGCGAGGGACTGGCACACGCCGTAGTTCGTCACGTAGCCATTGCTGAACACGAGGGCCGCATCGACGCGGAAGAACTTAGCCAGCGCGGATTCGAGCTGACCGTAGAGCACGTGGTTGCCCGTGGTGCTGCGCGATGCCGCGACGTTCAGTCCAAACTTCTCCGCGCCTACGCGCAGCGCGCGCATGACTTTCGGATGACTCGCGAGGCGGAAGTAATCGCAACCGCCGAAGTAGCTGAGTTTCCTCCCGCGATGCAGGACGTAAGTGCGGTCAACTTGTTGCAGGGGTTCAGCGAGCACGTGGAAGAAGTGTCGAAGGTTGAATGTCGAACGTCGAGAACAAGACCTACCACCACACGCGCTTGCGCAATCGGGAGATGCGCTCGCGAATGGAGTCAGCGAGGCGGCGGCTGTCCTCGACGAGTTTCGGGTAACGCTCATCGCCGGTCTGGTCGTGAAGCTGTTCGAGCATCTCGCGACAGAACTCGCAGTCGCTCAATGCCCAGCGACACTTCACGATGTTGCCGCAGATGCTTTCGTCGTCATAGCCGAGGCCGTGACCGCCGGCGAGATTTGCGCCGACTTTGCCCGCGGATAAAAAAAGCAGTTCTGGATTTCCAGGGACATCTTCGCCGAGGTCGAACACGTTGCGAGCGAAGCGGCGCGCCTGTATCGAGACGCCAGCGTAGCTCTCGTTCACCTCGGGATCTTCGTCGGGATCGTCGGAATCGACTTCCTCTTCATCCGCGTCCTCAGCTTCGTCTTTGATCTCATCCTCGACTTCTTCTGCCTCACCAAGCCAGTCGGGCGCGGGTTCTTCTTC
>DATHEW010000468.1:0-5135 GCA_035318425.1 Candidatus Acidiferrum sp.
ATTCGGCGGTCTCGATCACGTGATTGCGATGAATCCCGACGTGAACATTCTCGTGCTCAACACGGAAGTTTACTCGAACACCGGCGGCCAGGCATCGAAGGCCACGCCGATTGGTGCGGTCGCAAAATTCGCCGCCGCCGGCAAACAGATGGGCCGGAAGGATCTTGGCCTCATTGCGATGACTTACGGCAGCGCTTACGTCGCATCGATCGCCATGGGCGCGAAGGACTCGCACACGGTGAAGGTCTTCGAAGAAGCGCAGACGTACAGCGGAACTTCATTGATCATCGCTTACGCGCACTGCATCGCTCACGGCTACGATCTCAAGAACGGCTACGATCAGCAGAAGCTCGCAGTCGAGACCGGTTACTGGCCGCTGTACCGCTTCGATCCGCGCCGCGCTGGGACCGGTGAGCCGATGCTGAAGCTGGATTCCAGCGCGCCCAAGATTCCAGTCGAACAATATCTCGCGAAGGAAACGCGATTCAGTGTGCTCGAAAAAGCAGACCCCGAACGCTTCGCGCTACTGCACAAATTGGCACAGGAGGAAGTCAATCGTCGTCACGCGACTTACGAGAAGATGGCGCGCAACTCAGTGAACGGCGACACCATCGTGCTTGCGAAGTAAACGAGCGATTTCATTCGACACACGGTCGAAGCTCAGCGCTTCGGCCGTTGCATGCTGAGATAATTCGCAATCCAACCCGAGAGAAACAGCCCGATTAGGTACGCTCCGATCAATGCAGTCGAAGCGCCCTTCTCCCCGACCAACCCCAGCGTAATGCTGACGAGGCCCACGGCCGCCATGCTTATGGTGTAGGCGGCCATTACCTTGCGAGGCCAGCCACTGTTGCAGCTAAACGTCCCGGCGATGGGAATAATCAGACCGCCAAAGACCAACGCAGCTAGCGAGCAAGTCATCGCGAACGGCGTCACGAAGACGCCCAGCAGGAACACAAGTGCGAGCGCCACCGTCGCGCCTACCCAGTTTGAAGCGACGATCTGTTCACGTGAGAGCGCCAGGCGTCCGAAACGATTGAGCCGCAGCAACAGGTTGAAGAGCGGTTGCGCCGTCCACGTGAGAATGACAAACGCGATGTAGAGGATGCGCAATGGCAACACCCACGGCGCAATGTCCGGGTTGCTGCGTGCCACACCGGCGAGAATTCGGTTGCCGATGTAGCCGCCGACGATGACACCCCACTGCATGTTCGAGCTGAGGCGCGACATGAAGAAGAAATACTTCAGGAAGATCGCGTAGATGAAGTTGCGCGCCTTGAGCGCCTCGACAATGCCGGCACGCGCCCACTCATTTTCGGGATCGAGCCGCAGCGCTTCTTTGAAATGTCCGAGCGCTTCCTTCGACTTGCCGCTTCGCAGCAATGCCCAGCCCTGGTTCGCGTGCGTCAGCGCACTCTCGGGATTCTTCGACAGCGCCGATTCGATCGTGCTTTGAGCTTCGTTGGAGCGGCCGAGTTTCTGCAACGCCATCGCGCGGATGTTCGTGCAGCCGATGTGTTCGGGATTGTTTTGCAAGCCGCGCTCGGAGGATTCGAGCGTCTGCTGCCAGCGTTTGTCATCGAAGTGAATCGCCGCGAGCAGCGCGCAGTAATCGGCGTCTTCAGGATCCAGGCGAATGGCTTCGCGAATGGCGAGCAACGCTTCGTCGTGGTGATTGCGGTCGTAAAGAATCCGCGCGTGAACGTAGTGCGCGAACGCGAAATCAGGCGCGAGATGGATCGCCTGCTGAATCTCCGCCGTCGCATCGGGAAAGAGTTCACGCGCGGCGAGACACTGCGCGAGGAGCGCGTGCGCGTATGCCTCTTGCGGCTCATCCGCGAGCGCCTGCCGCAATTCCTGCTCGGCAAGTTCGTGACGGTTTTGCTCGATAAGCAGGAGGGCGCGGCTGAGGTGGGGATTCATTTCAGCTTCAGGTAAGTCAAGATGTCGTCGTACACGCCGCCCTGGTTTGAGTAGAGCGCGTAGTTGCGCGCGGTGGCGAACCATTCGCGCGTGGTGGCTTTCTGTTTCTTCAATGCTTCGAGCAGGTCTCGTGTCGTAAGCGGCGTGGGGACGCCGGACTTCATCGCTTCGCGCAGTTTTCCTTCGATGGCGATATCGACGACGGCTTTCATGTCTGCGCCGGAAAAGTCTGCGGTCTTCTTGCCGAGTTGATCGAAGTCGATGTCGGTGCTGGGTTTGCCTTCGCAATGGATGCGGAGAATGAATGCGCGCGCGTCAGCATCGGGCGGCGGCACGAAAAGAATGCGATCGAAGCGGCCCGGGCGGCGGAATGCGGAGTCGAGATGCCACGGCGCGTTCGTGGCGCCGAGGATGAGCACGCCTTCGTTGGATTCTTTTACGCCATCCATCTCGGCGAGGAATTGGTTGATCAACATGCGGCTGGCGTTGTGGCGCATGTCGGCGCGGCTGGCACCGAGGGCGTCCACTTCGTCGAAGAAGAGCACGCATGGTTTGTTGCGGCGCGCCTGAGCGAAGAGTTCGTGAAGGTTGCGTTCGCTGTTCCCGATCCACATGTCGAGCACGTCGTTGATGCCGATGGAAATGAAGCCGGCTTTGATTTCGCCAGCGGTTGCGCGAGCGAGATAAGTTTTGCCGCAGCCCGGCGGGCCGTACATGAGAATGCCGCCGCCGATCGGTTTTCCGTAAGCCTTGTAAAGCTCGGGATGCGTGAGCGGATGGATGATCTTCATCCGAATTTCATCCTTCACGGCATCCATGCCACCAATGTCTTTGAAGGTGATCTTCGGTCGCTCGATTGCCATCTCAGGCACGTCCGGCTCTTCGGACCAACTGGCGCGTACGCGACCTTCGACGACTTCTGATTCCGGCTGTGCGTTCACGCCAAGTCGCGTTGCGAGTTCCAGATCAGCAACGGCGGAATCCACTTCCACGCCCCAGCGGTAAGCGCGCACGGCATTCTCCACGTCGCCAAGTTGCAGCAGCAGTCGCGCGTGCAGAACGTAAGCGCCAGCGGGTTTGTCCGCGCGTTTGAGCAAATCCTCGACGATGACAAGCGCGTGGTTGTTTTTGCCCTGGCGGAAGAAAGCGCGGGCGAGTCCGAGCTTCAGCGCGGCGTGTTCGGGTGAGAGCGCGAGGCCATCGCGGTATTCCTTCTCCGCCTCGGCAGCGCGGCCAGCATTGAGCAGCGACTCCGCGAGATGCAGACGCAGCGGGACATTGTTCGGGGAAACTTTCAGCGCTTCGCGCAAGCCGGCGATCGGGTCAAAGCCGCCGGACAACTCAGGATTCATGCGCAAAGGAAATGGGAAGAAATCAGGCAAGTCAACCGGGCGCACCTCGACACACGCACCACCAGCGATCACATCATCGTAGCGATGCCTGAAGGTAGCCGTGGGTTTCAACCCACGGAACTGGCGCGCTCCGACCGCTGCGTCGCGTAGCGACGCTTGAGAATCTCGATCGTCAACCGTCGTACGCGACGACATTCCCGGTGGCCCTGAACCGTGGGTTGAAACCCACGGCTACTTTCGCCCGTCGCTACGCGACTGGTTTCAGTCAGCGTTCCCACCATGATGGTGCGTGTGCCAGGTTGCGCCCAAGTCAACCCGTGCCCCCCTTTGTCTCTTGGCGGTCGCACTGATCCGGCGTAGCTTCCGCGGCCTATGTTCGACAGCCTGACCAACAAGCTGCAGAAAGTGTTCAAAGACCTGCGCGGCCTCGGAAAAATCACCGAGAACAACGTGGGCGATTCACTGCGCGAAGTGCGCATGGCACTGCTTGAAGCCGACGTGAATTTCAAGGTCGCCCGCGACTTCATCGAGAAGGTGAAGGAAAAATCGCTCGGCGCGGAAGTGCTGCAAGCGGTACAGCCCGGACAACAGATCGTCAAAATCATCTACGACGAATTGGTCACGCTGCTTGGCTCCGAAAACGCCACACTGAACCTGACCGGCAGTCCAGCCACGATCCTGATGTGCGGTCTTCATGGATCGGGCAAGACGACTTCCTCTGGCAAGCTCGCGCGGCTTCTCCAGAAGCAAGGCCGCTCACCATTGCTCGTGGCGGCGGATGTGTATCGCCCCGCTGCCATGGAACAACTCGTCACGCTCGGCAAACAGCTCGACGTGCCGGTGTTCGTGAAGCTGGGTGAAACCGATGTGTTAAAGATCGCGAAGGAAGCGCTCGAATTCGCAGCGGCGAATAATCGCACGACCTTGATCTTCGATACGGCGGGGCGTTTGCAAATCGATGAGCCACTCGTGCAGGAGTTGGTTCGCCTCCGCGATTTCATCAAACCGCAGGAAATCCTCCTCGTGCTCGATGCTGCCACTGGCCAGGAAGCGGTGAATGTCGCTACGCATTTCGATCAGGCGCTGCAAATCACCGGTTCGATTCTTACCAAGCTCGACGGCGACGCGCGCGGCGGTGCGGCGCTCAGCATGAAGACCGTGACGGGCAAGCCCATCAAGTTTGTCGGCGTGGGTGAGAAGCTCGATGAGTTCGAGCCGTTTCATCCCGAACGCATGGCGTCGCGTATCCTGGGAATGGGCGATGTGGTTTCACTCGTTGAAGCTGCGGCGGAAGCCGTCGATATCGACGAAGCGAAAGCGATGGAAGAGAAGATGCGCAAGGGGCTCTTCACCCTGGAGGATTTTCTCGATCAGATGCGCGCGATGAAAAAGCTCGGCTCGTTGCAGAAGATCGTCGGCATGTTGCCCGGCGGTGACCAGATCACGGGCGCACAACTTCAGCAGCAGGAGAAGGAATTCAAACGCATGGAAGGCATCATTTGCTCGATGACGCCGCAGGAGCGACGCAATCCCAATCTGCTTAATGCGAAGCGACGCCTGCGCATCGCGGGCGGCAGCGGTGTGAAAGTCGCCGAGGTGAATACGCTGATGAACAAGTTCGGCCAGATGCAGCAGATGATGAAGAAGATGGGCAAGATGTCGAAGATGATGGGCCGAATGGGCGGCGGCGGCAAGATGCCGGGGATGATGAGATAAATGATGAGCACGGTTTCGCTTCTCACGAATCGCGAGCGGCCGAAGGTATAAGGAAATGCGGCGGATGCGAGTAGTGCGACCGGCGCGGATTCTGGCTGGTGCGAAGCGAGAGGTGTTCAGGTTTGAGCAGACTGGTGTGATTTT
>DATHEW010000469.1:0-8372 GCA_035318425.1 Candidatus Acidiferrum sp.
ACGACGAGTTCATGGATCGGGCTGACGACAACGAATTTCACCAACAATGCATCGGTGCCGTTCACGGTTGTTTCCAACGCCTCCGGATTGACGCGCACTGGTTTCATCTTGCTGGGTAATCGGACCTTCACGATTGTCCAGGCCGGCGTGGTTTGCAATTTCACGGCCACGCCCACGAGCCGCAATCACGGGCATACGAATGATACACGCTTGATCACGATTGATGTGCCGAGCGGTTGCGCCTGGCCAGCCACCAGCAGCTCTTTGAGCTGGATCACCTTTCAGCCGCCGACGAATACTATCGGCTCCGGCACCCTGACCTACGTGATTGCCGCGAACCCGTCATCCATCCTGCGATCCGGACAAGTGATCGTGGCGGGACAAACGGTAACGTTGTCACAGGACGGCGCGCCCTGCTCCTACGTATTCTCCACGAACAGCATGGTCCATAACGGCAGCACTGAAGAAGAAGCAACGATTCCGTTCACTGCGCCGGCTGGCTGTGCCTGGAACGTGTCGGTCTCAGATAGCTGGATTGAAATCTTCTCGGCGCTGAGTGGCTCCGGAAACAACGCCGTGACCTACATCGTGCCCGCAAATCCTTCCACCCTCTCGCGCACCGGATACGTGCATGTTGGCACCGCGGTGCTGAGTGTCACGCAGCATGGCCGGGACTGTGAGTATCACCTGTCGGCGACGAACAGCCCGTTGCTCAGTTCCGCTCCTTCAACAAGCAGTTTTAGCGTCAGCACGTTCGCAGGCTGCAACTGGGGCGCGAGCACTAGCGATAGCTGGATTCAGATCCTGGCGGGCGGCACCAACAGCGGGAATGGACTCGTCCAGTTCGCCGTCATTACGAATTCTTTGGCTGCGACTCGCACGGGAGTGATCACCGCTGCCGGGCAAACGTTCTTTGTCGTTCAGGGCGGGGCCTCATGCACCTACGAAATCAATCCACCGAGCGCCACGCTTGTTTCAAGCAATGTCACAGCCTTTGTGAGCGTCAAGGCGAGCAACGGTTGCACATGGTTTGTGACCGAGACGAACGATTGGATTTCGATCAAGTCCGGCGGCCAGGGGACCAATAACGGATTGGTTAATTACACCTTGGGCGCCAATCCGTCGCCGAACCCGCGCACGGCAAACATCGTAATCGCCGACAAAGTGTTCGCGGTAACTCAGCTCGGTTCGTCATGCACTTACACGCTCAGTTCGACTGGGCGCCTGCACGGCTCTCTCTTTGAATCAAATCAGGTGACCGTGGTGGCCGTCACGGAGTGCACTTGGTCGATCGATAACACGAACGGATGGATTCAATTCCCTGACGGCACAAATGGATACGGCACCTTGGCAATCCCGTACACGGTCCAGGCGAACCCGAACTCGGTCGATCGAGTCGGACACTTCTGGGTGGGTAATCAAAAGTACACGGTCAGGCAATTCGGCTCTGAATGTTCGTACGCGCTGCTGGCCAACAGCGTTACGCACGGGGGGTTGTCCGAGGGAGGAACCATCAGCGTTAATACGCCGATCGGCTGCACGTGGTCCATCGTCGAGACCAATACCTGGATCACCATGCAGTCACCTTTGAGCCAGACGAACAGCAATACGGTTTCCTATACGGTCAGCGTGAATGTCAGCGGCGCCCCGCGCACTGGCGTCATTCGAATCGAAGATCAATCCTTCACCGTGACTCAGGCGGCAGTGGTTTGCTCCTTCAATGTTTCGCTTCTCAGCTACAATCACGGTTTCGAGGTTGAAACGAACGCTATCTCTGTCGTCACCAGCAATGTCTGTCCGTGGACCGTGTCCAAGTCGAATTCCTGGATCAATTTGATCTCGCTCACGAATCAGACCGGGAGCACGAACTTCAGTTACTATGTCAGCGCCAATCCGAGTTCCACACCACGGACTGGTGTTGTGATGGTGGCCGGCCAGCCAGTCACGCTTCGCCAGACTGGCCTCCAGTGCGACTACCTGGTCGAGCCCACCTTCCAAGCGCACGGATATCGGGCCGAAACCAATGAAGTGACCGTTACATGTCCCAGTCTCTGCTCTTGGGGCGTCAGCGAGACAGAATCCTGGATCACGATCGAGACATCGGCGAGTAATGTTGGCTCCGGCAAGATGCGCTATCGGCTCAATGCGAACCTCAACACCACGCCGCGCACTGGGACGATCGTCGTAGACGGCCACTCGGTCGTCGTTACTCAGAACGGCGTGCCCTTCATCGTGGCATCGAATAAGACCGTGCAGTGCAACACCGCCTGGAACTTCGATTCTCCCTTGCCGACTGGAAACTGCCAGTTCTCGGGAGCAAGCATCTTTGTCGTCAGCACGGGCACGAACTACGGCTGCGGTTCCACTTTCGTCGCGACCCGAGTCTGGGATGCCACGGATGCCTGCGGCGTCCACATTATGGCAACGCAGGTGGTCAGCGTGGTTTCGCCGCCGCCGATCATCACGTGCCCGTCAGATAAGAATGTGGAATGCGGCAACCCCTGGACGTTTAATGCGCCCACCGCCATCGATTTTTGCAGTGGCGCATCCTTGAACGGCAGCATTCGCGTCCTGTCCACGGCTACTAACAACGTTGGGATGTGCGGTAATACCCTCTCTATTACGCGAACCTGGGAGGTTGCAGATGCCTGTAGCAACAAAGTTTCATGCAGCCAGACCGTGAACATTGTGGACACGACTCCGCCGATGGTGGCTTGTGCCGCCAACAAAACGGTTCAATGCGGCGCCCCTTGGAGTTTCGATCAACCGTCGGGAAGCGACACGTGTGGCACTAACATCATTACGATTCGACCTCTCAGCACAGGAACGAATTTCACAGCGGGTTGTGGCTATACGGCTCAGCGAATTTGGGAACTTCTGGACTCCTGCGGGAATGTGAGCACCTGCACACAAACGGTCACGGCTGTCGATACGATCGCGCCGGTCCTCACATGTCCCCAAGCGAAAACGGTCGAATGCGGCAGTCCATGGAGTTTCGACTTCCCGTCGGCGACAGATAATTGCGGCACCAACGTGTTGATTACGGTGATCGGCACCGCCACGAATACATCCGGATCTTGCGGAAGCGCCTTCACAGCGACTCGGACGTGGCAAGCCATCGACCCATGCGGTAATGCCAACTTCTGCAGCCAGACCGTGGTCGTGATCGACACCACGGCGCCAATAGTCGCTGCACTTAGCGACCGAACGGTCGAGTTCGGTAATTCGTGGAGTTTTGACACACCCTCCGGTACGGATGCGTGCGGCGGAACGAATCTTTCCATCCGCAATGTCGGTACGAGCACCAACTGGAGCGGGTTCTGCGGGCCAACTTTCAGCGCCACGCGGGTCTGGGAAATCGCCGATGGTTGCAGCAACAAAGTCACACGCGTGCAGATCGTGACTGTCAGGGACACAACACCACCGCAAATCGCCTGCGTCGCCGACAAGACGGTAACCTGCGAGTCAGGTTGGACGTTCGATACTCCGACGGCGGTTGATGTGGCGAGCGGGACGCCCGTTTCGGTGGTGTTCGTTGGCATCGTGACGAACGGAACAGGAACCTGCAGCAGCGACTTCTCCGCCACTTGCACGTGGCGCGCCACTGACTTGTGCGGCAACAGCGCAACCTGCAGCCAGACGGTGTTCGCCCGGGCGATTGTGAATGTCGCCGGCACCGTTTACGTGCCGACGAATTTTCCTGCGACCCTTTCTGATAAACGGGTACCCGGGGCCACGATCCTCGCGCCAACGAACTCACTCACGGCAGCGGACGGCGCCTATTCGAGCACGTTCGGGGCGACCACGAATGTCACACTGACTCCGTTGGCGCCAGCCACCGGCAAGGCCACCAATGGAGTGAGCAGCATCGACATCTCATTGATACAAGCTCACATTCTCAGCATCCTCCCGCTCGGCTCGCCGTACAAGCTCCTCACTGCTGATGTGGACGGATCGGGAACCGTGGACACGGTTGATCTCCTTTCTATGCGCCGCGTGGTACTGGGTTCCACCAATCGGTTGCCACGAGGACTTTGGCGATTCGTTCCGAGTGACTACGCGTTCCCAAATCCGCAAACACCCTGGAACGCACCGACGAATCGCGTCTATTCAAATCTGTTCTCGAACCTGAGCGGCCAGAACTTCCTCGCTCTTCGCTTGGGCGACGTGAACAACTCCTGGGCACCCGGCAGCGATGAAGGATCTGGCGGCTCCGGCGGCCCGGGCTTCACGGGCGGCCCAGGGAAGTCGGGCACTCTGTCCACTCCGGTAGTCGCGTTCGCGATCAGCAACGCCACAGGCATGCCCGGCACCAGCGTCGTGGTGCATGTTACCGCGAACGGTTTCCGCCGAGTCACGAGTGTGCAAGGCACATTTACCTGGAATCCGTCGGTGATCCGCTTTGCAGGCACGACGCAATTCGGTGTCGCCGGTTTCAGTGCGAACAATTTCGGAACGAACCAGGCCGGCGCGGGCAGCCTTACCTTCTCCTGGCACGACCCCAGCGCCACCACGGCGACGCTCGATGACGGCAGCACAATTTTCGCTCTTCGATTTGATGTCATCGGAGCGCTCGGAAGCAGTTCCCTGGTTCAGTTGGGCGACTCGATCACCCTTCGAGAAGCCGGTGTCGATTTTACTCCCGCTGTATTCCAAACGACGGATGGTTTCGTCAATGTCGCCAACCTCGGCGCCACACGCGTCACCTTCAATATGCATCCAGGCGCCGCTCAGCTCGTTTTGCAGACCGTCCCCGGCAGAACTTACTTCCTTGAATACTCTCCGGCGGTGCCATCGACCAACTGGACAGCATTGCCCGGTGTGATGGGAAATGGGCAACTCCTCCAGCTCACGGACCCGAACCCGACCGGCGCGCAGAGATTCTACCGCGTCCGGATCCAGTAGTTTTGCGCTCCAGAATAAGCCTCAACATGCCGAAATGTAGGCATGCCCAGGGCACGATGGACGCGCAGGGACAGCGGGTGGCTCGCCCTGCTGTTCGCCGGATTCTGCTGCATTTTCAGCTCACGAGCCGAAGCCGCAAACCTGACCTTTATTGCGGGCAATACGAATGGAATGACGAATTCCGAAGTCGTGGTGCCCGTGCGTGTCCGGGAATTCATCAACGTCAGCTCGTTTCAATTCTCCCTGCATTGGAACACGAATGTGGGCACATACATCGGAGTCGAGAGTTTCGGCCTCCCCGGACTGAGCGCCACCGAATCCTTCGGCACGCCGTTCACCTCTACGGGTACGCTCACCGTCGCGTGGTTTGAACCCCAGGGCGGCGCACAGACTCTCGTTGATGATTCGGTCCTGTTTGGTCTCCGATTGCGTCTCGTCGGACCGCCGACCGCGTCCGGCGTCGTCGCGATCGATGGAAGTCCGACCGCGATCGACGCTGGAAATGAGCAACTCGAACACCTTCCCGTGACGGTCACCAGCGGTGTGCTCAGTGTCGATCACACGCTGCTGTATCTTTGTCCCAACAACAAAACCGAAGAGTGCGGCACGGTGTGGAACTTCAATCCTCCGGTGGTGAGCGACAGCTGCAGCGCGAGCACGAACGGGGTGGTCATCACCGTGCTGAGTTCACTCACGAACACGCCGGGCACCTGCGGCTTCACTACGACGCGCACCTGGGAAATCCTCGACCAATGTTCCAATCGCGCCACCTGCTCGCAAACGGTGACGGTGGTGGACACGACTCCCCCCGTGGTCGCATGTGTGAATGACAAAACCGTCGAATTCGGAAGTCCGTGGAGTTTTGACGCTCCCATCGCAAGCGACACCTGCACGCCAGCTTCAAATCTGATCACGCGAATTGTCTCCACGGTTACCGACACGAATAGCGCTTGCGGGTCGGCATTCATCGCCACGCAGGTTCGGGAAATTCTCGACGCGTGCAGTAACAGGGTCACTTGCACTCAAGTTGTCACCGTTCGCGACACGACCGCGCCGATGATCACGTGCGCTCCGGCCAAGACGGTGAGTTGTCTTGGTCCTTGGGTTTTCGACATACCCACCGCCATCGATGAGGCCAGCGGAACGGTCATTACGCCGGTTGCTCTCGGCACCATCACCAACGGAAGTTGCGGGAATGATTTCACCGCCACACGAACATGGCGTGCGACTGACGCGTGCGGAAACAGTTCGACCTGCATCCAGATCGTATTCGGGCGTGCAATCGTGGATGTGTCCGGGACCGTTTTCCTGCCCACCAATTATCCCGCGGTGATTTCGGACAAGCGCGTGGCGGGAACGGTCGTCATCGGCCCATCAAACGCCGTCACCGCCGCGGACGGCACTTATCACAGCGTCTTCAACGCGACCAACAATGTCGTTATCATCCCGCAAGCGTCCGGAGGAAATCCGGCGGATGGCATCAACGTTCTCGATATTTTCGCCGTGCGCAGCCACATCCTTTCCGTTGCTCCGCTCGCCAATCCGTACAGCTTGCTCGGTGGCGATGTGGACGGATCGAGCACGGTCAACACACTAGATCTCTCCTACATGCGCCGCGTGCTCCTCGGCAGCCTGAGCCAGTTCCCGCTCGGGTTGTGGCGTTTCATTCCGGCCAATCACAGCTTTGCAAATCCGCTGAGCCCGTGGAATCCACCGACCAACCGCACTTACGCCAACGTCGTGGCGGACATGAGCGGGCAGGATTTCGTCGTGGTCAAACTCGGAGACGTGAACGCCTCGTGGGCGTCCACCGGCGGTGCGGGCTTCACCGGCGGCCCCGGAAAATCTCTGTCAATCGACGACGGTGAGTCTTCCGGTATCAGCCCATCGCCGAGTCCCATTTTGTTTGAGATCGGCACGACCAACACTCTTCCCGGCAATGATGTAATCGTCCCGATTCGCGTGACCGGTTTCAGCAACGTGGTTGGCTTTCAGTTCTCGGTGCATTGGAATCCTGCGGTGGCCGCACTCGTAGGTCTCGAACAATTCGGCGTTCCCTTCAATCCGAGCATGTACAACATGGCCATGAGCAACAGCGGCACACTCACGGTCGCGTGGAACGACGAGACCGGCGGGATGACCACAATCGCAGATGACACTTCCGTTTTCTCCGTCCGCTTCAAGTGCATCGGCTCCGCTTCAACCACGACATCAGTTTATATCGATGGCAGCCCCACAGCTTTTGAAGCCGCGGCGGACAATCAAATTGTTCCGTCATCCACCACGCCGGGCAGCATCATTCTGAATCAATCGAATCGCCCGCCGGTACTCGCGGCCATCAGCAACAAGACTGTCGATGAAGAGACGCTCCTCAGTTTCACAGCCAGCGCTGCCGATCCAGATGGCGGGCAAACACACACCTTCTCCTTCGATGCGGGAGCACCCGCTGGAGCAACGATTCATCCGACAACTGGCGCGTTCAACTGGACACCGACGGAGGCACAAGGGCCGGGTGTCTATTCCGTCACCATTCGCGTGACCGACGACGGAACCCCTGCTCCGTTGAGCGATGCCAAGACGTTCACGATCGAAGTTTACGAATTGAACACGCCGCCCACGGCATTCTCGGAAGCCTACGCAACCGGTGAGGACACGCCTCTCACCGTGAGCGCGCCCGGCGTTCTCGCCAATGACACGGACCTCGACGGCCACGCGCTAACCGCTGTGTTGGTCAATCCGCCCATTCGCGGAACGCTGACACTGAACCCCAACGGGTCGTTCATCTACACACCGACGGCCAATGTCTTTGGGACGGACTCCTTCACGTATCGCGCGAACGACGGGGTGGCGAACTCTCCCGTTGTCACGGTGTCACTGACGATCAGTTCGTTGAACGACACTCCGATGGCAGTGAACGACGGTCCTTATCTGGTGCAGGAAGACTCTTCGCTGATTGTCCCGGCTACAGCGGGCATCCTGAGCAACGACTCTGATGGAGATGGTGATCTCTTCTTCGTCATTCTGGTCAGCGCCACGACCAATGGTTCACTGACCGTGCAAGGAAACGGCTCGTTCGGCTACACACCAAACAGCAACTTCAGCGGCCAGGACTATTTCACGTATCGCATCACAGATGGCGCAGCGACTTCCAGTGTGGCGGTCGTAACACTCAACGTGAATCCGGTCAACGACACGCCGGTGGCAAACAACGACAACTACGCGACCGACGAGGACGTCACTCTTTCTCGCACGACTCCCGGCGTGTTGGCCAACGACTCCGATCTGGACGGCAATGTCCTCACTGCTGTGCTCGTGAACACGACAACAAACGGAGTGCTCGTGTTGAACGCGAACGGATCCTTCAACTACACGCCCGCAGCAGGCTTCTTCGGCACCGATTCGTTCACCTACCGCGCGCACGATGGCGTCACCAACTCCAGCCTCGCGACCGTCAGTATCTCGGTGGC
>DATHEW010000470.1:0-3730 GCA_035318425.1 Candidatus Acidiferrum sp.
CCAGATCCTGCCGCGGTGAACTGCGACGAACTCAAGTCGCTGCTCGCAAAGCATCAGTTGAGCGTCTCTGCATTTGGCAGCGGGGCAGGGTGGATAAGACACAAGCTGCGACTGACCGATCCGGACGCGAGCGTTCGGCGCCGCGCGATTGATTACGTCGCTCAGTTGATCGCTGTGGCCGGCCAATTTCACGCGCCGGTGATTCTTGGATCGATGCAGGGTCGCTGGGGCGACGGCGTCGCTCGCGAACAGGCGTATCAGTGGCTCGGTGACGCATTGAACGAACTGGGCGAAGGCGCGGCACATCACAACGCGCCGTTGCTCTACGAGTTCCTGAATCGCTATGAGACGAATTTGTTCAACACCGTCGAGGCGACGCTCGCATTCCTGAATTCGTTGCGAACGCGGAACGTGAAACTGCTCTGCGACCTCTTCCACATGAACATCGAAGAGCGCGACATCGCTGCGGCGCTTCGTCTCGCGGGTAATAAAGTTGGCCACATTCATTACGCCGACACGAATCGCCAGGCGATGGGCTTTGGCCATCTTGATGTGAAACTGATTGCTGAGGCTTTGCGTGACATCAATTACGCCGGGTTTATTTCTGCGGAAGTCTTGCCATTGCCCGACGGTGAAACGGCGGCGCGAAAAACGATCGAGAGCATCCGGATGTTTTTCCCCATCGCCAACGCCTAACCTCTCATGCTCAAACACCAACTCATCCATCCCAAGATCAACGAAGTCCTCGGACGCGCCGGGCATCACGCGAAGATTTTGATCGCGGACGGAAACTATCCCGCCTCCACGAAGAAGGGGCCGAACGCCGAAATCGTTTGCCTCAATCTGTCGCCTGGGGTCGTGACGTGCTCGCAGGTATTGCGCGCGATCTTGAGCGCCATTCCCGTGGACGCCGTGAACACGATGGGCATTCCCGCGGATGATTCTTACGCCAAAGCAGGCGAACCGCCGGCGTGGAACGAGTATCGGCAGATCATCAAAGACGCGCGCTTGAAGCTGAAGCTCGAGCCAATCCTGAAGTGGGATTTCTACAAAGCCGTCGAGTCGCCCGATCACGTGCTGACGATTCAAACCGCGGACCAGGCGCTGTGGGCGAATGTGTTGCTCACGATTGGCTGCCGGCAGAGTTGAAGCCGATGCGACGCGTGAAGTAACGTTTCGACGTGAGCGAAGATCAGAGCCAACCCGACGAAATGCGGGACAGCTATGCGTCCGAGACGCTCCCGCGTTTGGCTCCGCCAGATGTGTATGACCCCGTGATCGAGGCGTACAAGAAGGATGTGGATCGGACTCTGATTCGCGAGAACTTGAAACTGAGCTACGCCAAACGATTGCAAAAGCTCCAAAGCTACGCGGCATCAGCCGTTCGGCTTCGGGGAGCAGCCTGGCGTGCTCGGAAATCCTGAGGTTGTTCGATCATGGCCCCCGAGTTTGAAAAGATCCTGGCAGCCTTAAGTCAAAGTGGCGTCCAATTCATCGTCGTAGGCGGAGTAGCCGGCAACCTTCATGGTTCTGCACGCATCACTTACGACCTGGACGTCGTGTATGCCCGCACGCGTGAGAACATTTCATGTGTCGTTAAAGTCCTGAAGCCCTTCGCGCCGTATCTTCGCGGAGCGCCACCCGGTCTCCCCTTTGTCTTCGATGAACGCACTGTCCGCAATGGGTTGAATTTCACGTTGACCACTGACCTCGGCGATTTCGATTTGCTCGGCGAAATTGCCGGTGGTGGTAGTTATAATGACCTGCTGCCATCTACGATTTCGGTTCACGAAGGTACGCTACGGTTCCGCTGCGTCACTCTGGAGCGGTTGATCCAGCTCAAGCGGGCGGCCGGCCGCCCAAAGGATTTCGAGGCCATCGCCGAACTGCAGGCGATCTTAGAGGAACGGCGCGATCCGGGATTCCAGTAAGGTTCTATGCAAACACGTCCCCTCGGCAAAACTGGTCTTCAACTTCCCATCCTCAGCTTTGGCGCGTCGTCGCTGGGACAGGAATTCCGCAGTGTGAAGATCGATGACGCGCTCGCGAGTGTTCGCACGGCGCTCGACTGCGGGTTGAACTTCATCGACACGTCGCCTTTTTACGGGCGCGGCATGAGCGAAGTGCTATTGGGCATCGCTTTGCGCGGCGTTCCGCGCGAGAGCTACACGCTCTGCACGAAGCTCGGTCGCTACGACCTCGAACACTTTGATTTCAGCGCCAAGCGCGTGGCGGAAAGCGTGGACGTGAGCCTGCATCGGCTCGGCACGGATCACCTCGACATCGTGCTGTGCCACGACATCGAGTTCGTGGAGATGCAGCAGATTGTCGATGAGACAATTCCGGCGCTGCGAAGGATCCAGCAGCAAGGGAAAGTGCGGTTCATCGGCTTCAGCGGTTATCCGCAACAGATTTTCCGTTTCATCTGCGAGCAGACGGACGTGGACTGCGTGTTGAGCTACAACCAATACACGCTCCAGAACACACGCTTCGCCGATGAGACGGTGCCGTATCTGAAAACGAAGTGCGTGGGCGTGATGAACGCCGGACCCTTCAGCGCGCGCCTGCTCACCAATGCACCGCTGCCCGCCTGGCTGAAAGAGCCCGAGGACGTGAAAGCCGCGGCCCGCAAAGCCGCCGCCCACTGCGCCAGTCGCGACGTGGACATCGCTAAGCTCGCGCTGCAATTCAGCCTCGCGAATCCCGACATCACGACGACGATTGCCGGAAGCGCGAACCCGCAGAATATCCGCAATTGGGCGCATTGGGCGGCAGAGCCGATTGACGAACAGTTGCTGGCCGAGGTGCTTGAGATTTTCCGCCCGGTGAAAAATCTTGGGCACATGGAAGGACTGGCGAAGAATAACTGAGATGACGCTGTTCCAAAACCTCGCCACTGCCGCTCATGAAAACCGGGTCCGATTCATCGTGATTGGCGGGCACGCCGTGAACGAACATGGCTTCCAGCGCGGCACTGAAGACGCAGACATTATGGTGTGCCGTGACGATCGTGAAACGTGGAGCCGAGCGCTCGATCAGTTGGGATTTCAAATGCGGCACGATGGCGGCGCATTTCTCCAATTCAGCTCGGAGTCGCCGGGTGAATGGGATCTGGATCTGATGCTCGTCTCGCAGGAAACATTTCAGCGCATCATCGCTGATGCCGAGCAGAGGCGTCTGGAAGATGCGACGATCTGCATCCCGAGTCTGCGGCATCTGGTCGCGTTGAAGGCACACGCGTTGAAAAATGGAAAGGGCTTGCGGGTCTTGAAGGATATGACAGATGTCGCAGAGTTGTTGAAGCTGCACCGGGTCAGCAGTGATGCAGAATGGTTGCGCGAAACGTTTGTGAAATACGGCGATAACGAAAGCTATGAGCGAATCCGAAAACTACTCGCTTAACGATTGCCCGCCCTCCATTGGTGATCTGGAATTGCCGGACTGGTCGGGAATGCTTCCCGGGCGTGCGAACATGCCTGCTGACCAGTGGCTGGCTTACTGCAAAGCACAGTTGCCGCGCCTGAAAAAGATTCCTCGTTACGCAGAGCGCCGGCGTGAGCAGGGCATTCCGATCGAATTTGTTTTGTAGCTCCGTTCGATCGTGACCACCTTCCACCTCATCCGCCACGGCGCAAATGATTACCTGCCGCGCGCATTGGCGGGGCGATTGCCGGACATTCATCTCAACGATCAAGGGCGTGCCGAGGCTGAGCGCGTCGCGGCGAAGCTG
>DATHEW010000471.1:0-3556 GCA_035318425.1 Candidatus Acidiferrum sp.
TTTGTTCGCCCGGATTCAATCTGCCCGTTGGCTGTTTTATGCGTTCGCAGCATGGCACCTTTCCTGAGTACCACACGAGCGCGGACAATCTTTCGTTCATTACGCCGGCAGCATTGCAGGAATCGTTCGATTGTTTGCGTCGCGTGGTCGAATTGATCGAGTCAGGTCGCGGTTTTGAGCAAACGCATGTGCGCTCGACTTCTTCGATAAACGCAAAGCGCCACGGACGTTTCTTCCGAAACCTGAAGCCCAAAGGCGAGCCGCAGCTCGGCAAGCACGGCTTCTATGAAGCAATCGGGCCGCACATGATCCCCGCGCTTTGGGTGCTGAATTTTTCCGATGGTTTGCATGCGTTGGATGAGATCGCGGCGCGCGCGGGGCTGCCCTTTGACAGCATCGACAAAGCGGCGGATGTATTGTCGGCACTCGGCTTGGTCAAGGAGGTTGGGGCTTCTGCTTGAAACGATTCGAAGACAAATGTGCGGTCATCACTGGCGCCAGCAGCGGTGTGGGAAAATCCATCGCGCTCGCGCTTTCGCGTGAAGGCGCGACGGTCGCGTTGATCGGACGCGATGAAGCGAAACTTCAAGCCGTTGCGAAGGAAGCGGCATCGAAAACACAAATCTTCACGGCTGAGTTTTGCGACGACAGATCGCTCGAACTGCTCGGCAGAACGCTTGCGCAGACGTTCAGTTCCATTGACGTGCTCGTTCACAGTGCTGGCATGATCAAGCTCGCGCCGTTCGCGTCAGCATTGATCGAAGACCTGGACACACATTACCGCTGCAACGTGCGCGCGCCGTACGCGTTGACGCAAAAGTTGCTTCCGGCATTGAGCAAAGCCGAGGGATCGATCGTGTTCATCAACTCCACCGCGATCGAAAATCCGCGTGCCGGTATCAGCCAGTACGCGGCGACGAAGCACGCGCTCAAAGCAGTCGCTGACAATCTGCGCGACGAGGTGAACAAGGACGGTATCCGCGTGCTGACGGTTTTGCTCGGCCGCACGGCGACGCCGATGCAGGAACAGATTTGTCGCGTCGAGCAGCGCCCATACGATCCCTCGCGATTAATTCAACCCGAGGAGGCCGCGTCGGTGGTTGTCAACGCGCTGGCTTCCTCGCGCACGCTGGAGTTGACCAATCTGCATCTGCGTCCGGCACTGGCTCCCGTATGAACACGCTGCTCCAAATCACGCCGCAACTCCCGCCCGCCCTCGATGGTGTCGGCGATTATTCATGGCACCTGTGGAAGCATTGGCCCGATCGCCAGACGCACTTTCACTTCGTCGTGCTGCATGGCGCCGATGCCACGCTCGCGAAGGAACCCGCGCTCGTCGATTCGTTTTCGCCCACGAGAGACTCGCTCCATCATGCGCTCGAGAAGTGCGAAGCGCGCGCCGTAGTGCTGCACTACGTCGGCTACGCTTATCAACCGAAGGGCATCCCGCTTTGGCTTCCCGCAGCGCTGGAACAGTGGCGCAACGAAGACAGCTCGCATCGGCTCATCACGATGTTTCACGAGATGTACGCCACGAGTTCGCCGTTGCACTCACCCTATTGGGTGAAGCCCTGGGCGCGGCAAGTCATTCAACGATTGGTCAACACGTCGGATGCGTGGGTGACGAGTTGCGATCATTACTTCGAATGGCTGGTGAACGAATTTCACGCCGATCCCGCGCGTGGAAGTCGTTTGCCGATTGCTTCGAACATCCCGACCGCACCGGAGGCAAGCGAAGAGCGGTTGTGGCCATTCGAATTCGGCCGCGGACTTCGCGTCGCGATCTTCGGACTGCCGAATACGCGATTGTCGGCGTTGGATCGCCACGCGGCGTTGCTCGGCGAAATGGTGCGCGACGGATTGGTGGATAGCGTCCTTCTGATTGGCAAGAGCGACATCTCCGCGCGTCACACGAAGAGAGTTCGTTCTTTTCAACTATGCATCGGCGGTGAATGGCACAGCCATTTCGATCTGCCGCCCGAGCAAGCGGCTGAGGTGCTCGCCGGTTGCGATGTCGGAATCATCGCGAACCACGCGGGCACATTGACGAAGTCGGGTGTGTTCGCCGCGCTCGCCAGCAATGGCGTGGTGTGCATTGCGTCCAGCCAGGACGGCTCCGTGCCCCACGCGCCATTCAGTGAGTGCGTGTTGTTGAACGATGGACAGCCGAGCGGTTTTGCCGCGTTGAATACCGCGTTCAAAAACGCTCAACGAATGCTCGCGCGGCGGCGATTGACGCTGCGTTTGGCGCACTCCGAAATGGGGTGGGACAAAATTGCCGCGGGTTGGAATGAGTTGATCACCCGTGCCGTTCAGGTTTCGGAGCGCAACGAGCAGACGCCGTTTCAGGACGCCTCCCAGCAGTCCCAAATCCCGCAGGAGGTACGCGCGTGAGTGGCGTCATCATGTCGCATCCGACCGGAAACGCGAACGTCCGCGCCGTGCTCGCCGCGCTCGATCGCGATCAATTGCTCGACACGTTTTACACGACGGTGGGATTACGCAGCGGCGGATTTTTGCAGCGGACGATGCCGCGATCGTTTCGCGGACGCGCGCAACGACGTGCCTACGAGATCGAGCATGGACACATCGTCTTTCATCCGCTGCGCGAAATGTTGCGGCTGATCGGATGCGGCAACATCGATGCTGTTTATGCTGACCTCGATCAGCACGTGGCGGCGCAACTCGCGTCGCAACATCTCGAAGCCTCGGCTGTCTATTGCTACGAAGACGGCGCGCTCGAAACATTTCGTGCGGCGCAGGCGCTCGGCATGACGCGCTTCTACGATCTACCGATCGCATATTGGGAAACGTCGCAACGATTGCTGCGCGAGGAGGTGGAGCGGTTGCCAGCATGGGAGCCAACGCTCGTCGGCACGCGTGACTCGCAGGAAAAACTCGCGCGCAAAACGGAAGAGCTGGAACTCGCGAATGTCGTGATATGTCCGAGCCGCTTCGTCGAGGAATCACTTCCTGCCGCGGTGCGTGCGTCCAGGATGTGTGTGCGGGCGGAGTTTGGTTCACCGATCGTTGGCGCGGCGCGCTCGCGGGGGATCGACTCGTCATCAAACTCTACACCGCTGCGAGTGCTCTTCGCCGGCTCGATGACGCAGCGCAAGGGACTTGCGGATGTTTTCGCCGCCATGAAGTTGTTGAACCGCAGTGATGTTCAACTCGTTGTGATGGGATCACCGGTCGCACCGCTCGACTTTTATCGCAAGGAACTGGCGATCTTCGAATACGAGCCACCGCGACCGCACGCCGAGGTCCTCGCGCTGATGCAACGCTGCGATGTGTTCGTGCTCCCATCGCTCGTGGAAGGACGCGCGCTCGTGCAACAGGAAGCGATGGCGTGCGGCTTGCCGCTGATCGTGACCGCCAACGCTGGCGGCGACGATCTCATCGAAGAAGGAGGGACAGGCTTCCTTATTCCCATTCGCGCGCCGGAAAAGATCGCGGAGAAGATCGCGTGGTTTGCTGATCATCGCGATGCGCTTCCCGCCATGCGTGAAGCGACACAACGCAAAGCGGTGAGCTACACGTGGGAGCGCTATGG
>DATHEW010000472.1:0-2207 GCA_035318425.1 Candidatus Acidiferrum sp.
GGTCAAACTCACCTTCGTCGAGAACCAACTACCGTGGCAGGTGAAAGTCATCGCGGACGGATACGAAGATTGGATCTCGCCGCCGCTGACGAACTTCAGGCACGTGGCTCTCGACATCCCGATGAAGAAGTCCGTGGTTGAAGAAAGCGTGCGCGGCGTGGTGCTGCAGCCCGACGGCGAACCAGCGGTGAACGCGCAGGTGGCGCTGCTGACGTTCGAGCACAACGTCCGGCTGCGAAATCGCGCTTTCGAAGGAAACAAGCGTTGGCTCTTGCGCACCGACACCCGCGGCGCCTTCCAGTTTTCCGTCAATCGCGAGGCGCACAGCGTCGCGACGGTGAATGAGGACGGTTACGTGTTGCTGCGTCTGCCCAAAGAACGAGAGCCCGTGACGCTGCAATTGCAGTCGTGGGGCCGCGTCGAAGTCACCGTGGACGAAAGCGCACGTACGCAACCAATCGAGACGATCAACCTGTCCGATCCCGCAGCCGACAATTATCAGGGTCACGTCAGCCTCTCGGGCGCGTATTCGGTCAAAGCAGATGCCGAGGGCCGATTCGTCTTCGAGCACGTGCCACCGGGCGCGTGCAGCGTCTTTATCAATTCGGGAATTGGAATCAATTATCATCACGGCACGCGCCTCGTCGTGACGCCGGGCCGAACGACAAAAGTGACGATTCGCGAGCATGCAGGAGCGCTTGTGAAGGGCCGGTTAACGCCGGTGCCGCAACTGCTCGCGCCGGGTGATCAGGTAGTTGTGCATTTCAATCCTGATCCTGGGATTCCCGCACCGTTTCAAACCTTGCCGCCCGATGAACGAATCCGAAAGGAATTCGAATTATGGAGTTCTCCTTCTGCGCTTCAACTTATGAGGTCGCAGCCTCAGACCCACGTCGCGCGATTCTATCCAGACGGTTCGTTCGTTTCCCTCGGACGCATTCCTCCGGGAAACTATCGACTCAACGCTATCTTCAAAAACACGTCATCGAGTCAGAAAATCACGATCAAGGAAGGACCGGACTCGACCGTCGATCTGGGCGAAATCAACTTGCGCTAAAACCGTTCTATTCATCATCGGACTCGGCGCTGAAGCCGGTATCGGTGCAGATGCCGCGTTTGGCGGAGGCGAGGAAATCGAGCATTACTTTCGAGGCGTCACTTTGAAAATCCTCACGCGCCTCTTCGATGGCTTCGCGCAACTTGCGGCCACCACGGAAGAGCACGAGGTAAAGTCGCTTCAGCTCACGGCGTTGTTCCGGCGTGAATCCGGCGCGGCGCAGTCCAACAATGTTCAAACCACAAATTCCATTGTTCTCGCGCGCGATCGTGAACGGCGGGAGGTCCTGGCTGATACCCGCGCCGCCCTGCATCATCGCCAGAGTGCCGACGCGCACGAACTGGTGCAGCAGACAATTGCCGGAAATGAACACACGATCGTTGACCACCACGTGCCCGCCCAGCAGCGCGCCGTTAGCGATGATGATGTGGTTGCCGACTTGCGAGTTGTGGCCCACGTGACAGTTGGCCATCAGGAAATTGTTCGAGCCAATGACAGTGTCTTCTTCGGCGTTGTTCGAGCGATGAACCGTGACGTGTTCGCGGAATACGTTGCTATCGCCGATTCTGACACGCGTCGGCTCGCCCTTGTAGCGGAGATCCTGCGGTGCTTCACCGATGACGGCGCCGGCGAAGAAATGGTTTCGTGTGCCAGCGGTCGTGTGGCCGCTGATGTATGCAGATGGACCCACGATGCAGTCAGGTCCGAGCGTTACGTGCTCGTCGATAATGGCGTAAGGGCCGACGCGCACGGTCGAGTCGAGATTGGCTTTCGGATGAATGATCGCTGTCGGATGAATCATTAGCGGCGGATTGAAGCCGCCGATGCACGAGGATGCACGCAGATAAATTCGCGCGCAGATCGATCAGGAATAGAAGTAACCCAACTCGCGCAACGACGACCAATCCTTGGGCCGCTGCTCCGTGGCGCGCCCGAGGATCACGTGATCGAGCAAGTCGATCTTGAGCAATTGGCCCGCGCGAATGAGGTCACGCGTCACCTTGATGTCGGCTTCGCTGGGCGTGGGATCGCCGCTCGGGTGGTTGTGAACGAGGATGATCGCGGCGGCGTTTGCGGTGATGGCGCTGCGAAATACTTCGCGGGGATGGACGAGAATCGTGTCGAGCGTGCCGTCCGAAATTTTTACAGC
>DATHEW010000473.1:0-3498 GCA_035318425.1 Candidatus Acidiferrum sp.
AACATTCTCGTCCGCTTCATCGACCTGTCCGTCGTTGTCGTTATCGAATCCGTCAGTGCTTGAACCCAGTTGCGTCGGCGCCTGATCCGAGAGTGCCGCCGCGCCCAGACCAGCGCCGCTCAAGGCGAATTCATGTTCCAAATCCAGGATCAAGTCTGCATCCAGCGCCACGCCGCCCGCCGTCTGGAAACGCACATCGAGGTAAGTGAGATTGTTCGCGGCCTCGACTTCGATCGTGGAAGACCCGGCTTCCAGCGCGACCGTCTCGCCGTCCGCTTTCAGGAACGTGGCGCTGCCCGCGGTGAACGTGACCTGCACTTCGCCATTCACGAACGTGCCCGCGTACCAGTAGCGGAACGTATTCGTTGCCGCATCAATCAGAGCCGGACGCTGCGTAGCATCGATTGCCAGCGTGCCGTCGGCAGGCGAACTCACCGTGATCTCAAACTCAGGATCGAGATCAAACACCGACGCCAAATCAATCTGCTGCGCTCCTGACGGAGCCGTGAAGCTCACATCGATGTAACCACGCTGATTGAGCAGATTGCTGTCGACCGTATTTCCTGCGACCGGATTGATCGCCGTTGCCGTGAGTTTAACCACCGCAAAACTTTCGGTCCTCGCAAGGTTGCCAATGCCGTCCGCATCGACGCCCGCTCCGTCGATCGCAACCGACTGGAAGCTGTCCTGCTCGAATCGCACCCAAACCGTTCCTGCTTCAAAACTTCCGTTGAAGAAGTAGCGGAACGTGTCGGTGTTCGTCAGCCGGACTGGCGCAATCGTCGCCGGGTTCGCAGAGGTGATTTCATCAGGTCCGAACTCGTCGGTGAACAACCCAAACTCCGCGTCGGCATCCGTGATGGAATCCACGTCCAACACGAACCCATCGGTCGCCCGATAGCGCACGTCGATGTAAGTCAGGTTCGCCGTGCTCGGATTCGCAATCGTCAGCGTGTCGTTCGACGTGTTCGCGTTTCCGTTCACCGTGAACGAGCCCGGGATCAGCGTCGCCGTGATCGGACCCGCGCTGTACGTTCCATTCGTCCAGTAACGGAACGTGTAGGTGCTGGCCGTCTGCGACACGAGTGCCGGAAGCTGACGGGCATCCAACTGAATCGCCGCATTGTTCAGCGTGAACTCCGGCGGATGATTGCCCTCGTCGTCGAGATCAAAGATTGAACCGAGATCGAGACCCGGGAAGCCAAACGTCACGTCAATAAACCCGCGATTGTTCTGTGTCAGGATGCCGATGCTGCCGCCGTTCACCGGCGACTGAATGGAACCGGTCGCGCCCTGCACCGTGAAGTGGCTCACCATCGCGCGGCTTTCCTGGCCCGCGTCGTCCACGAGCGCGCCTTCCGCGAACTCGAAGTTGACCGCACCTTTCTCAAACTGGCCTTCGATGAAGAAGCGATACAACCCGGGCGCGATCACCGTCGGAGCGCCGCTCAACATCACGCCGTTGCTGCCCACGCCGGTGATCTGAATGTCGCCGATTTCCAGATCATTCGTGAAGCTGAGCGGTGTCGGACCGGGGGTGAGATCTCTCGACGTCGCCACCGCGATATCGACATACGTGCGGCCATTGAAATCGCCGGCGTTCGTCAGCGTCGCGGTGCCGGGCAAATGGTTGTCCTGAGTGAAGGACCACGCTGCGTCCGCATTGAACTGCAACAAGACCGTCTGCGTGCCGTCATTCACGAAATCGCCGGTCACGCGGAATTTGTAGCTGTTCGTGGTGCCAATGCGGAGTGGCGCTTCGCCGGACACCAGCGCAATCGAACCCGCGCCGCTGTAGCTCAGGCCGAACTCCGCCCCGAGATCGAGAATCGACGCCGGATCATTGCTGAAGCCGGCTTCGATGTTGTCGAAGTTCACCGTGACGAAACTCGGATCATCGAGCGTGATCGTCGTGGCGCTCGGTGTGCGAGCAGCAATTGATGTGAACGACCAACTGCCCGGTGTGAAATTGATCGTCACGTCGCCGGTCGCGAATTTGCCCGAAACCCAGTAACGAACCTGGCTCGCACCCAGCACGATCGGCTTCTGCGCGCCATCGATCTTGATGCTGCCCACGCCCGCACCGCTCAAGGCGAACTCGGGCAACAGATCGATGATCGAAGTGAAATCGACTTCGTAACCCGCTGGCGCAGCCGGGAACGTCACGTCGATGTAGTTGCGATTGTTCAGTTCGCCAATGTCGATGTTGCCGCCGTTCGCCGGGCTGACGACCGTTGCTGTCGGCCCTTCCACGCCGAATGTAAACGTGCCCGCCGTCCCGCCGTTGCCTGCTTTATCAGCCCAGGTATTTGCGTCGAACGTCAGCACTACCTGGCCTGGCGTGAATGCGGTGAGGCCCGTGATGAGATAACGGAAGCGAGTGATCCCGCCTTCCTCGAGCTTCGCGATGGTCGCGTCGCCGCCAGTCAGCGCTTTGGCGACAAGAATGAAATCGTCATTGAACGCCATCTCGATCGGGATTGGAGCCCCGCTCAGCAGGTAAGTATCGCCGTTGATCGTCAGCGTAAACTCGTCGCCATCGATCGAGTTGTAATCCAGCGCCACACCCGGCGATGGCTTGAAGATGAGGTCGAGATAAAACTGGCCGGAGTGCTGTTGCGCGTTCAGCACATTCACGTCGATCGCCACGATCTCGATGCTGCCATTCGGAGCGTTGCCCGCGAACGGCGCGGCAACATTCATCTGCGGAGTCACCACCGAGAACGTGTCCAATCGCTCCTGCATGTCGGGCAACACCACCCCATTCGCTTTGAACAGCACCGTGTAAGTGCCCGCCACGAAATCGCCCGTGAAGAAATAGCGCACCGTGCCATTGCCGAGCGCCACGGCGTCGCCGATGGACGGCCCGGGCAACAGGTTGTCGCCGTCGCGTCGCAGGATGTCAAAGATGCCGCTCGGGTCGGCATCAGCGAGCGCCTGTAATTGTTCATCCGTGATTTCCGATCCCGCGGCGGCGACGAACTTGATGTCGATGTAGCGCGCAATGACCGGGCTGATCTGGAGCGTTGAGCCGGCAGGTGTCTGGGTGTTGCCATCCGCATCCTCAGCAGCACCGACTTGATTGAACAGTTCCTCGCCATTCGAAGCCTGATACGACCATGTCTCCTTGAGGAAAGTGATCTCGACGGTCGCGGTCGTGGCGATGCCATTCGTCCAGTAGCGGAAGACGTTCCCCTGGAGGTGAACCGGCGGCTGATTGTTATCCAGCACAAGCCCGCTGACTGGATTGAGCGCGAATTCCGGCGCAAGATCCGTCACGGACGCGGTGCTCAATGCGCCCGTCACGTCGATCGTTTGTCCGTCCTTAAGCAACTGACCCGACGACTCCGGCAACGTCACATCGAGGTAGCCGCGCCCGTTGATCGTCCCGAGTCCGATCACACCACCGTTATTCGGCCCGGCAATGCGCGCGTAGGGCTGGCCTGTTTGTGGATCAACAACCTGGAACGCGACTTCTTCACCCTGCGGATTTCGGAA
>DATHEW010000474.1:0-2779 GCA_035318425.1 Candidatus Acidiferrum sp.
TGGTTCAGGAATGGCTTTCCCAACGACGCCGAAAACGATCCTCGCTTCGGCGGTTCAGTGTTGATGAGCCTGACCGGCGGCGGGTTGACGGTTAATGGAGTGCTCGTCAGTTCGAGTGACCGGAACGCGAAGTCGGGGTTCACGGCGGGGAATCCACAGGCGATTCTGGCGAAGGTCGCCGCGCTGCCAATCAGGCGGTGGCATTTCACCAACGACGTGAATACACCGCATCTCGGTCCGGTGGCGCAGGATTTCCACGCGGCCTTCAATGTCGGCGAGGATGACAAGCACATCGCTACCGTGGACGCCGATGGCGTGGCGCTGGCGGCAATCCAAGGGTTGAATCAAAAAGTGGAGGAAAAAGACGCGCGCATCGCCGACTTGGAACGACGGCTGGAAACGCTGGAACGTCTGGTCAACGTGAAGGCGAAGTAATCATCTGCGCGGCGGCGATCCGTGCCTTCCAGCACAAGGCAAAAATCCTGCGCGCGGACGTGCTTGTGCGGCTATTGCGAAACCATTGCTCTACGACTTTCTGTGCCGGAGCAGCGACACAGAGGTGGGACTGAACCGGAAAACTCAACTATCCGGGCGCTACTACAGCATAGTCCGTGACACACGCCCCACCACGATCAACCCGCCCGTAACGGCCGGCAGGACGATCCGTTCGCCGGCCTTCATTTTCGCTGACCGAACGATCTTTCCGGTAAGTGGATCGATGGCCTCAAATTGCAGGTCTTCACGAGCCTCGAGCTGGAGTCCGTCCGCGCGAATACCAATCGGAACGCAAACGAAACGATCATCTTTGCGGCCCCCGATGTTGCGCACGCAACCGTCGCGGCTCGCGGGAATCTCCGAAGCATAACGATTCGGCTGGCCGCCCGCGAACACGGTGAATGGAGCTTCCTTCTGCTTGCCGTCGTTGCGCCGCCAATTCGGCAGATCGGCGGGAAGAATGTCTTTCAGACGATGAAACTCCGTGATGGCGGGCGTGTCCTCAAAACGAGTCTTCCCAAAAACGCCCGCCTGCGAATGGAAAACATACATCGGCAGCTTCGCCGCATACGCGAACGCCGCCGCCATCACCAGCCGAATGCTTGAGCTCTCAGCCGCGACCGACGCACCGGGGCCAATCGGCTCATTGCTGCTCGCGGGCGGGAATCCCGGGCGGTCGCTGAAGTCCCAGCAGTCATAAACCGGCTTCCAACCATCGTCGGTGCGCCGGTCGCGGCTGAAGTGCCACGTCGCGATGTCGGCCGCGTTCTTCGCATACACTTTCGCGAAATCATCTTCGTGATTCGATGTCGTCGCGACAGGCACAGCCGTCCGATCGGCCAGGAACTTTGTGAACTCGTGCAGGTCGCTGACGCCCTGATCGCCCGGGAATCCGTTTTGCCAGGCCTCGTTGGCCACTTCGAGCAGGATGATCTTCTGCTCGCGTCCCCGCACGACATCGGTGAGAAGCCGGCGCATGTGTTCGATTCGCGCCTGCTTGTCTGGCATGAGTTGGGCGTCCGCAAAGACGGTGATCTGCGCGCGCATGCCGTAACGGTCGTAGCCCAAATCAATCAACTCGGTCAGTTGCCTCCAATAATCCGACCACGCTTCAACACGCTTGCCCGCCCGGTTCGTGAACGTCACCGCAGCGATTTCCAATCCGTCCCACGCGCGATGCCAGCCGACCATCGAGAGCATGCGGTAGTAGTTGAATCCCTGTTCCGAGAGGAATCGAAGATCGCTTTCCACTCGCGCACGATCATTGCGACAGCGCGAGAGCGCCGTGAAATAAGAAACGCCGAGCCCGAGAAAAGGTCCTCCATCATCCACCAGCGCATGGTCCACGACTCGCACCGCTCCCGTGCGGTGAGGCACGCTCCTAACCGTCGCTGCCCGGTCAGCCGCGCGCGCCACAGCGGCGCCAAAACCGACCCAGCCAATAAAGATCCCGCAGACGAGAAGAATCGCGCGCGTCATTGATGAGCGCTTTGACGCTGAGCGTTGGCAGGAAGATTCAAGTGCATCGCGAGCGTAAGCTCGGAAACCAGGCTCCGAACCCGTCAACAGAAGCGCCCCAGCGTCGCCGCCTGCACGCGTGGGAATGAATTCGAGCGTGTGGAATGGCCGATGTAGCTCCGTCGCGCCGGTCGATCAGTGGCTCGGTGCTTCACCGGACTCGTCCAAACTTCTGAGCAGGGATTGGAGTTCCTTCCGGCGCGGCTCAAGCTGCTTGCGCACCGCGTATTGGTTCAGCCAATAAATGAACCCGAACACCAGTGCGAATATCGGTTCCATCACCGCAAAACCCGCCAGCGCTCCCACTTTACTGCTCCCGGACCGCCACGCCACTTGGGCGACGAATATCGTCAGCGGGACAAAGAGCGGCAGCAGATACCACCAAAGAATATTTCGCAGCAGCCAGATCTGATGTTCCACCTGTGCGAGCGAACGTTCGATACTGCTGCGTAAGTTGTCTCCCGGTGCGGACTGTTTTCTGCGCTGGCGCTTCCGGTCCACGACCATGAAGCCGGCGATCCACAACAACCCGGGTACGGCGAGATACCACGACCACGGCGAGGACATTTTGAAACCCATGTAAAACCAGACTGGCACGAGAATTAGCGCGACGCCCACCTCGCGCACGTCACGGCAGAAAATCATGGCGGCGAATTGACGCTCGTTCCGGCGCACTTCATTGAGCACCATCGCGACATCAAGCGTCAGCCGCTGTGGTGAAGTCTGAGATTGCCAGGCTTTCTTGAGATCATCGTCCATGAGGCAC
>DATHEW010000475.1:0-7682 GCA_035318425.1 Candidatus Acidiferrum sp.
CCCCGACCGCCGCGCCCGCCTGGTTGACTCCGTTGGCCACGCTCCAGGTGGAGAATTGGAAGCCGGCCAGAGTTTCATTCCATCCGTAAATGTCTCCACGGCGCGCAATGCCACCGCCGAAGCCTGGCGATCCGTCAGAATACCCAACCAATCTGCCCTCGTATCCATTGGCCACGTAGCATTTCACTTCACTGTAATACTCATCCCATGCGTCACACCCATTCACCGGAGTGGGGCCGTTCTGCCAGATCGCCGCGGTCGGAACACTGGACGCATCGTAGCCGATATAGCCAACCATCAAACCGTCCGAAATCGAATTACCTCGCGATGTCCATGGATACGGGTTCAGCGGGTTATAGAGAAAGGGACAGTTTGGGTTGGACGTCCATGCCCGGCTCGCTACGCCACCTCCTTCCACTGTGTCCCACGTGAACGCAAATTCAAAGCCACTATGCACGCCATATCCTGCTGCCACGCCCACCTCATCGACCGCCAAAGCTGCGACCGGAGTGTAGTTGGGATCGGACGTGGGAGGGATCGCCGTTTGAAGTGTGTAGCTCGCGAGCGGAGGCGCTGGGTCCGTGGCTCCAGGAGAACCGTGAACATTCGCGCTGGCTCTCCAGTTCTGTGCCGTGTTGGGATCTCCCGCCGTATTCGTGTTCACCAGCGAATGGCCGAATGAATAGGCCCAGGTCGGCCACGGTAAGGTTGTGCCATACGTCACCGCCGTGATCGTACCGCTTTCAGCGTCCTCAAGTTCGACCGTCTCTCCACTATCAGAGAGGTGCCCTGAGAAGGCGACATCCACCCGAGGTACACCGGGATACCGTGCATCGAAAGAGGTTCGCTGGCCTGCGATGACGAGGAATGTTCCAGCGGCCATGGTGGTGTTCGCGGGAAGCGTCACTGCGATGCCCTGGGCGAGTTTGAATCCGGAGACGTTGAGCGACTCGGTCCCCGCGTTCTTCAGTTCCACGAACTCATAGTCTTCGCTTGTTTCTGGTCGGTAGTGAATTTCGGTGAACTTGAGCGCGCTAAGGCCCGGATAATCGACGGCGACAATCGTCGTACCGTTGGGCGCATACACCGCCACTCGTTCCCCGGTGTCATTCAATTTTCCATCCCAGTAAACAGCTTGGAAGTTCGTGCCGTGCCGCATTTCGTAGGCGCGTGGGTTGCGAACGATGATAAAGTCTTTGCTCGGACCGATCTGTGTGCCGGGAGGGAACGTATAGACCACACCTTCCATGTAATGGTCTGACAGGTCGATCAACCCCGAACCAGTGTTGCGCAGCTTGATGTATTCGAAGTCGTCACGATCATAGCCTGCAGTGGCTTCAGGACCAGAGGGCGCGTCCGGACGGTATTTGACCTCCGTGATCTGCAGCGCGGCGGCGCTGCTCGGGACCGCGAACGTCACGCGCACCGGGGCACTCCACGCGCTGCCCTGACGAATGCGTGCGAAGACGTGACGCGTCATTCCCAGCGAGAATGATGTGCCGGACCCCATCACACTTTGGCCTCGGGTCGAACCATCATGCACCCACGGATCGGTGCCATCCAACGTATACCAGATCTCGCTGTTGGAATTGGGATTGGAAATCATCACCAACCCAGCGCTGGCGTAAACGCCCGGCTTGCTGGGAAGATACGCAAGCTGTGAAGCCAACTGTGCATTCACGGTATTGAAACGCGTCGCCACCCATGTCCGGATGTGATTGAACTGCACAGCCGGGTCTTCCAGGGTCGCATCCTCCAGGTCATCACATGCATCCAGCACTCCCGAATTGGGATCCGCCAGCAGCCGATCCATGAGCAGGAACTGCATGCGGTAAAGCATGTCTTTGACGTTCGCAGGCGAGAGTTGGTTCTCGAACATGCTCTTCATGATCTCACGCTGCCGTTGCGCCATTTTTATAGTGCCGAACGTGCGGAATGGCGCAGTGGCGGACTGGCACGGCGCAAACGAGAACAGATCCAGATCGCGCGGCGTGCAGAAACTCTTGCGTGCGCGCGTCGTGTTTGCGGCCGCATTCGTGTAATAAAAATCGATGCGATAAAGATTGTTCAGGGAGGATGACCCGCCACCCGCAAACATCCCGTCTGGATTACCCGTGAATGCATCCACACCAGCCAATGTCAGTACTGCCTCCACCTCAAAGTATTTTTCCCAATTCGCAATCGATGGATGGGCTCCGGTGTCGCCCAGGGCAGCCGCGACTGGACTGGGTGGCTGGCCGTCAGGATACACTTGCGTGGGGCCGTCTTGCGGGGGCCACTTGTACACGTAGGTGGAGTTCTTCCGGTTGATGTTGCGGTTCTTGACGAAGTTGTCGTCGCGCTGCTCCACGCTCAGATAGGTGCCCTGCAGGACGTTGTTTATGTAAAGCTCAACAAAAGAGCAGAATCCCGGCGTATTGCCGTTGATCCCGGCAGCCAACTGATGCAAATACCAAGCGGCTCCTTCGTAGAGCAGGCTCGTGTCTTCCCCCACGTGCAGGTTCAACTGCTGCAAGCTTCGCCATGCGGGTCCGCCGAACTCGTTCAAATCAAACTTCATCGATTTCTTTTCACCGACAGCGATGTTGTTATTCTTGGGCTCCACCTTGATCTTGAAATAAGTGCCATCGTCATGCCGGAATCCCACCCCCATGTTCGTGGAAAACCCTGAGGCTACAAACGCCGCCCACGTGCTGTTGGTGATCGAGAGATCGAGGCGCTGGACCTTCCATGGATTAAATACCTCCGGCCAATCGGTCGGAGCCGGCGCAGGTGCGGAATCGTTGTCCGGAATCGTAATGGCCGCGGAGTTTGGACTGCCAAGCGTGTATGATGCGTTGGCCAGCAACTGCACGGTCAACGTCTTCTGACCCGTATTGATCAGGTCATTCACCACGTGAACATAGGCTGTGGACGATGATTTGCCGACAGGGATAGTGACCTGTCGCGGCGCAAGGCCTGTCGACGTCACGAATCCGGCGATCTGCGCAGCCTCCGCGATGGAGAACTTAATCGTCAGGTTTTGCGCGACAGCCACATCACTGACGAATCGGAAGAAATTCGTCGTACCCTCCGCGCTGGTACTGCTGCCCACAGCGATAGTGATGGTAGGTAATGCGGCGAAGACAGGTTGAGACACTAGCAACGCCAATAGACAGGACGTGAGAAGCCTTTTCATACCTTGGGATGCCCCGACTTAACCGATCACAATAAAACCTGTCAAGGCGTTCGTGAAACAAAATGCAATAGCCTCCTTGAGCAAAATACGAGAGACGAACGGGCGTTTAATTATTAAATTTTGGTCAGGTTTTAATTACCGCGCTAGGCTAGAATTCTTGATCGTGTTGCACTATCCGGAAGGGTAACGAATCAGCGCCGTCGTCTTGTTGCCGCGAAGTGATTTGAACGCCACGCGACTTTCCTTCGTGAAAAGTTCCGGCTGTTCCCACGCGGCGAAGTGCCGCCTTTGGAGGGCTTGTTGTAATGAATGAGATTGGGATACGTCTCCAATGCTTCATTCACAGCCAGCAGTTCGTCGTCGACGGCGGGAACGGCCAGATCGAAGCCTTCCAAATCTATGCGTGCTAACCACCGATAGGAACTCGGCGGGAGTTCAGTCCGAGATTTCCTTCGTGGTCTGTCGCGACATACGTTCGTTGTTTGCACTGCCATCACTGCCGCTGTTTGTTTGTTTCGACGCAAAGTCTTCAACGGGGCTTGGGACGCATCACTTCTGAAAAGAGAGCAATCTGAGCCGCTTCACGTTGCTTGAGCTCTTCCGGTGTGAGACTTGGCCCCTTTCGCGTCACCTTGCGCCCGCGACGGATAGTGACCGTCGGTTCCGAAGTAACTGGGTTTGGCTCGGGTGCCGTGAGAGTGCTTAACCACGCAATGAAACCATCCGGCGAGTAATAACCGACTCTCGCGGTTTTGTCAGAACCGAGCCCGGAATCGGCCGCATTCTTGATTTGATCCAAACGCAGCGGTTTTCCGCTGATGACGGCGACATGGGCAGCCTCGGCCTCGAGGCATTTACGAACGTTTCGAAACTCATGATCGATCGTAGTGGTCACACTGATCTCGCAGGCGATTGCGAAACCATTTCGTTGCAGCCACAGATCGACGCTTCCATTCGGGATCTCTTTTTCAATGACCGCCAGGAACCCAAGCTTTTCGGCGGCTTCTTTAATCCGCTTTTGAGTTGCCTGGTGTTGGGCGCCGCCGATGCCTTCGGAGGACGGACGCAAGATCGGCTTTGCCACCTCGGAAACATCTTTTGCCGGCGAGTGGTGCTCGACCAGTGGAACTTCAAAGGGAACAGGAAAAGCAGGCTTTTGCTTGGCTACAACAGCCGGAGGAGTTTCCGCCCGCGGTTTGCGGGCGGGCGGTGGGCTCTCGCTTTGAGCCGAACGGAGCAACGTCGCCTCAACCTCGGCCCGCGGAGTGGCATACTTTTCTCTCGAAGCAGTGATGACTTGGGAACGCGTTTGCGAAGCGGATGCGGGAGCAGGATCGACGGGCAAAGGAATGCTCAAATTGAAATCAAAGTCGCTTCGTTCGACGCGACACACCGCCTCGCCCACTTCAAGGTTCTGCAAGTCACGCGCTTCAAACGAAGCAAACCCTTTTGCGAGTGTGTTCGCGTCCGTGTCACCGACGCGAAAGACAACGCGGGTGTAGGGGTGCGACATGACGGCGCTCGCCACGTCGGGATCACGTTGCAACTGATGAAGTTCATGATGGGCAAGAACAAGGCCGAGCCGATACTTGCGGGCGCCGCTCAAAATCTCGGCCATTGAGGGAGTGATGAAATAATGGAACTCATCGATGTAGAGCCAGAAGTCGCGCCGTTGGTCCTGGCTCATACGCTGGCGACTCATGGCGAGTTGCTGAAACTTTGAAACGAGCAACGAGCCGAGCAAAAATGAGTTCTCCTTGCCGATCTGTCCCTGCGGCAGCTTGGCGAGGAAGATTTTACCGGTGTCGAGAATATCGGCGAAATCGAGGCGGTTGACCTGCTGGGACACCATGTGGCGAATCGGCTTGGGACTGAGAAACGTGTCGAGCCGGGTAATTACCGGGCCAATCGACTTATTCCCGCCCAACTGCGGAAAACCTTTGTGCCAGTAATACACGATGTCGGGATCGCGAACGGTGGTGAGAAACTCATTCCGGTATCCCGCATCGAGAAGAAAGCGTCGTAGGTCCGCGAGCGTTCCGCCTCGTTCACTTTCCAGGAATGCGAGGATCGCGTTGTTGAGAACCGAATTAAGCTGGTCGCCCCACGACGAACTCAATCGTCGGAACACCGACACAAGATCAGAGGCGAGCAGGTTCTTTTCAAAATCGCTGTGAGCGGAAAGGACGTTGAATCCAATGGAGTATTCCTCGTCGGTGGGATCGAGCAATACCACGTCTTTGATTCGCTCGGGTGGAATGATTCCAAGGACCCGCTCAACCAGATCGCCGTGAGGATCGAGAACGGCAACGCCCTGACCACGCGAGATGTCCTGCTGGATAAGATTGAAAAGCAGGGTGGACTTGCCGGTGCCGGATGCACCGACGATGTGGACGTGCCGGGTGCGTTGCTCCGCACTTAACCGCACTTCGGAAATGACGCCCGCAAATTCGTTTGAGCCGAGCACTAAACCATCTGATCCAGTTACAGATATCGGAACCGCTTTTGCCGCCACACGCTGGCGTTTCAATTTGGGCGAAGAAACTTCGTCAGCAGGGAAGTGAACGAACCCGAGCAACTCGTCGCCATTGAGCAGCATTCCGCTCCGACGTGACAGGCGCTTCAGCAGGTCTTCCTCATGTGCCTCGAACGGATACTCGTCATTCTGAAGTGGAATGAGCCGGTTGCCTTCACGTCGGGTGAAGGCTCGAAGTGCGAAAGCAACGTTCCGAAGAATCCCCGTCGCGTCATCAAACTCTGCTGCCTTCGCCGCTGCACGCACGGTAACGCCGAAGAAGGGCGCGCCAACTTTCTCTTTGGTGCCCACGATCAATTGCGGCCGGTTGATGAAGAGATTTTTGCCACTGTCATCGGTGATGCTGCGCCAGATGCTATTCCCCCATGAATTGCGAACAGGTTGAAACACGACCTGGAACACTGCTACCTCGCCCGTCTTCAGAGTGCTAAGGGCTCCCATAAGATCGACGAACGGGTCCACCTGATGATCCGTTTCGAGAGGCAGCATGAGCTCGTGGGCCAAACCGAAGTCCACGATGAACGCGTCGCCGTCCGTGTCGTTCCACTTCTCGGCAACGGTGTCGTGTCGTTCAATGAAGACAACTTCGGGAAAGAAGGCGCGAAGCTGACGGCTGAGTGACGGCGCATCGGATTCGCTTGACGCGAAGTGCAGGGATATTTTGTCGGTCGTGGCGAACACCTCAAAGCAAGTCTGACCTGACCCCAAACACTGGACAGTTCAAAACTGGAGTCCTGCCATTGGGTTGATGTGGTTGTTTGTTTCGACGCTTCGTGACGGAGGGAGGGCGGAGCCCGACCGTAGTCGCGAAGCGTCGTGTCGCGCCGCAAACTCGTTGGGCGTCTGGTAGCCCAACGAACTGTGCGGCCGCAAGCCGTTATGTTCCACTCGCCACTGTTCGATGATCACTTGGGCCTCCAGCAAACTCCCAAAGAGTTCCCGGTTCAGGCACTCGTCCCGCAGCTTGTCGTGGAAGCTCTCAATATACGCGTTCTCCCACGGACTCCCGGGCGTGATGTAAATCGTCTTCACGCCTTTGCTTTTCAGCCAGTCCTGGATCGCATAGGCGATGAACTCCGGTCCGTTGTCGCTGCGCAGGTGCCCAGGCACGCCGTAACGTTCCATCGCCGCCTCCACCACCGTGATCACGTCCACCGCCCGAATCGACCATGCTCCATGCACCGCCAAACATTCCCGCGTGTGCTCATCAATCAAGGTCAGCACGCGAAAGCGCGTGCCGCGCTCGGTCTGATCCTCCACGAAGTCCCAACTCCACACATGACCGCGATGCGTGGCCTGCTGCCGCTGCGCTGTGGACTTTCCCACGCGGCGCATCCGTCGCTGCTTCTTGCTCACTTGCATCCCCTCGACCCGCCGCGCTCGTTGCACCCGTTTGCTGTTCACTTCATGGCCTGCTCGGCGCAGCAACGCCGTAATGCGCCGGTAGCCATAGCGCGGATGCTTCTGGCTCAACGCCTTGATCTCGATGTGCATCACCTGACTCTCCGGGCTGCGCTGGCTGGTGAGATAAAAACTCGACCGCGCCAGACCCAAGGCCCGACACGCCTGCGCCGTGGTGCCGAGGTTCTCTTCCACCATGAGTTGGATGGCCCGCCGTTTCTGCGACGGGCTTACCACTTTTTTGCGTTCACCTCTTTCAAGATCTGAATCTGCACCGCCTGGTCCGCCACCAATCGCTTGAGCCGGCTGTTCTCATCCTCCAACGAACGCAAGCGCCGCGCCTCGCTCACGTCCAGGCCACCGTACTTTTTCTTCCAGCCGTAGAAGGTGGCTTTGGATAAGTTGTGCCGCGCACAAACCGCGTCCACGGTCTGGCCGCCCTCGGCCTCCCGCAGGATGTTGATGATTTGTTCCTGACTGAATCTGCTCTTTCTCATGTTCTGCTGCTCTCTTTCCTTCGCAGCAGAACTCCAAGAATGTCACGTCCACGTTTTGGGGGTCAGGTCA